>JAJXYP010000014.1 GCA_021780545.1 bacterium | reverse complement strand
TACCACAATATCCTCGAGGCGAACGCCTCGGAGCATTCGGCCCGCCGCGTGGCTATGAAGAACGCGTCGGACAACGCAAGCGAGCTTTCCGGGAATTTGAATATCGAGTATAATAAGTCCCGTCAGACGGCGATCACGAATCAGATCATCGAGGTCACGTCGGGCGCGCAAACCGCATCATCCAATTAACCAACGCCATGGCGAATAAAATCGGAAAAATCACGCAGGTTATCGGTCCGGTGGTGGACGTCGATTTCGGCGACCAGACGATGCTGCCGCCCATTTATCAGGCGCTTAAAATCAAGCTGCCGGCGGGCGGGGGCCGCGCCGAATCGACGATCATCGCCGAAGTGGTAAAACATCTCGAGCCGGGCAAGGTCCGCGCGATTTCGCTTGCGCCGACGGACGGCCTGAATCGCGGCGCCGAAGTGGAAGATACGGGGGCGATGATCGAGGTTCCGGTGGGGGAGGAGACGCTTGGCAATATGTTCGATGTGATGGGGCGCCCGCTCACCGTGCCGAAGAAGGCGTTCAAGAAACGCCTGCCGATCCATCGAGAAGCTCCCCGGTTCACCGAGCAGTCGACGAAGACGGAGGTGTTCGAAACCGGCATCAAGGTAATCGACCTTATCTGCCCGTTCATCAAGGGCGGCAAGGTGGGTCTCTTTGGCGGCGCCGGCGTCGGGAAGACGGTGCTGCTTCAGGAGCTGATCCGCAATGTCGCGGAGGTGGGCGGCGGCGTGTCGGTTTTCGCCGGTGTCGGCGAGCGCACCCGCGAGGGCAACGATTTGTATAACGAAATGAAGGAATCCGGCGTCATCGAAAAAACGGCGCTCGTTTTCGGCCAGATGAACGAGGTGCCGGGCGCCCGTGCCCGCGTCGCGCTTTCGGCGCTCACGATGGCCGAGTATTTCCGGGACGAAGAAGGAAAGAACATCCTGCTTTTCATCGATAACATTTTCCGGTTTTCTCAGGCCGGGTCCGAGGTTTCAACGCTCCTCGGCCGCATGTCTTCGGCGGTCGGTTATCAGCCGACGCTCGCGTCCGAAATGGCGGAGCTTCAGGAGCGCATTACGTCGACCAAGAAGGGATCAATCACCTCGGTGCAGGCCATTTATGTTCCGGCCGACGACATCACCGATCCCGCGCCGGCGACCACGTTTGCCCACCTTGATTCAACGATCGTGCTCTCCCGCGCGCTCACCGAAATCGGCATTTATCCGGCCGTCGATCCGCTGGCTTCCGGATCAAGCGCCCTCGATCCGAAGATCGTCGGGCAGGAGCATTATGAGGTGGCCCGGGGCGTTCAACAGACGCTGCAGCGCTACAAGGAGCTGCAGGATATCATCAATATTTTGGGCATAGAGGAGCTTTCCGAAGCCGACCGGACGACGGTCTACCGCGCCCGCAAGATTCAGCGGTTCCTGTCCCAGCCGTTTTTCGTAGCGGCGCAGTTCACCGGACGCGAAGGAAAATATGTTTCACTGAAAGACACGGTCCGCAGTTTCCGCGAGATTTTGGACGGCAAACACGACGACAAGCCGGAAGACGCGTTTTACCTGAAAGGCAGCATCGAAGACGCTATGGCTTCCGCGTGACATGCAAATCGGCGTCTATTCTCTCGAAAAGGTCCTCTTCCGCGGAGAAGCGCGGGAGGTCAATTGCAGAACGCAGAGCGGCGAGATTACCATTCTCGACCGCCACGAGCCGTTGATATCGCTCCTCGCTGCCGGCGTGATGAAGGTGATTGACGGCGCCGGCGCCGAACATTATTTCCCGGTCGCTTCGGGATTCCTCGAGGTCCGGCCGGGCAACCGTGCGCGGTTCTTAATCGAAGAAGGCCAAGAACAAAATGCCTGATTTCATCGCGGCAACATCGCCCCGCGGACACTACGAAGCGGAGGCATGCATATTCTGGTGCTATGACGCCCGTTTTTCGGGCGCTTATGAAGTGTTCCTCCGCGATCGCGGATTCCGGCTTGACCGCATCGACCTCGTCAAAGGGGCCGGTGGCGCCCAGCCGCTCGCGGCGGAAGCGGGATTTGAACGCGACGCGGCTCGGGCAGAGCTCGCGAAATCCATCAAGCTGCACCGGACCAGCAGGGTTATTTTGATGGTTCACATGGATTGCGGCGCCTATGGCGGTTCGGCGGCTTTCGGCGGCGATCACGGCGCCGAATGGGATCATCATGCGGCAGAGCTCGACCGCGCGGCGGAATACGTGAAAAGCGAGTTCGCGGAGATTCGCGACATCGACCGCTGGATCGCCGATTTTGACGGTGTTACCCGTCTGTGATACGATAGCGTACGGCATTTTAAATTTGCGCGCGCAGCGCGCGGAAAAGAGGCAGCATGATCGGGATAGATCCTGATTCGGTCTTGCAATTTAATAAATTGCAATCCGATCGTTTTTTGAAAGCCAGGGAGGAACGGCATCGGTATCGAACCGCCCATCGGACGGGAATCCGGTGGGTGCGGTGCATGGATTCGCGCGGCAATCCGCATGGATTCCTGCACGGTGTTCCCTTCGGGATATTCCGTTCCTATCAGAACCTCGGCGGCGTGTTCCGGCTTACGTGGTCGGATTTTGTCGACAGCGTGGTTGATGAGAGGAATTGCCTGCGGGACCGCGGCCGACCGATGGCGATCATAATCCTTGATCACTATTCGGCCAGCGACAATGAGCGGTTGGGATGCGCGGGGCATAAAGGCAATATCGCTCAGGCGCGGGATATCAACCGTTCGTTGCGCAACGGCTTGGTCGATTTGTTTCTGGATGACCATGAAGTTGTCTCGATTTGCGGTTCCATCGAAACCGACGGGGATATCCTGACGTTTTGGTCCCGCTCCGGCGGCGACCACATTACGGTTTCTCCGAAAACCTCTGCCAGCGACCTGGAGGCGTGGTTTCGTCGACATCATCCTGATACGGCGAGAAACGAACATGTTATCGCCGATTTGGTTGATATCGGATTGCGGAACGCCCGGCATCAACAGGAGCTGAATGGCCGGAGGCGTACCTCGCGGGAATTGGGCCATTCCGAATCGATGCTGTTTGTCGGACACAGTCCGGAAGCGTTTTGCCAAAACGGGGATGCGCTGGTTATCAGCCCGTTTGATCCCGATTTGGATCGCGCGATCGGAAAGGCGGCTAAGATTCTGACGAATAACGCACACAAGTACCGTATTCGTCCCGGTGGCAGACTGGTGGCGGTCGCATCGGCCGCATACCATTCCGCCCGGACGAACGATCTTGATCCGCTCCGGGCAAACATCGCCCGACGGGATGCCGTATTGCGCGCGAAAGTGCTGGGTGACCATTTGATGGCAGCAGCAATGTCGTCAGGTTCGGTGATGCGGAACTGGTGCGAGTTTCTGGTTTGCGTCGTCGACATGGAGACGATGCTCGCCGAGCCGATCAGTTGAAATCTGCGCGGCTGCGCAGAAATTGGCGGCCCGCTGGTCACCGCCGTGTCCTCATCCTGTTTTCTTTCCGGGTCGTTGAGCAACCAGCTCTCGACCCGGTTTTTATTTGGCGGTATGATGGGCGGTATGAGAACCGCGGGAACAAAGAGAAAGACGCCGGCGCATCCGGACGAATTTTTTATCGGCAAACGGCTGATGGTCGTGACGGCGCATCCGGACGACGAAGGCATCGCGGCGGGCACGATGTACAAGAACCACCGCGCCGGCGGTACGACGTTTCTTGTGTGCGCCACCTATGGCGAGAAGGGGAAATCCCATCTCGATCGGCCGGTGTCGGACGCCGCGTTGAAACGTATCCGCAAACAGGAGCTTCTGCGGGCAGCCGAAATTTTAAAAATCGACCGCGTGCTGTTTCTTGGAATGCCCGATGCCGGCGTCCGTGGCAGGCGCGCGGATTTGTATCGAAAACTTTTGCCGATCGTCCGGCGGATAAAACCCGATTATATCCTCAGTTTCGGTCCGGACGGGATGAGTGGACATTGGGACCATATCACGGTCGGCGGCGTTTCGCTCCGGATCGCACGCAGGGAAAACATCCCGATGCTTGCGTTTACGATATCGCCCGAGTTCCGCCGCGCACTTCCGCCGGAGCGCTTCATGGCGCGGCGCAAATTTGGCTCCTATCGGCCGGGCGCGCCGCAGCACCGCGAAAGCGACGTGAAAATTGCGGTGAATGCGGCAGTCAAGCGGCGGGCCTGGAGCAGCCACCGGTCTCAGTTTTCGGGACGTCCGCCACGGTTTCATTTTCCGTACGAGCATTTTGTTCGTGAATGAATCGCGCGAGTAAAAGTGTATAAAAAATCATGGAGAAGAAGAAATATAAAATTATAAATCGGCGGCCGGGGCCTGCGTCGCAGGGTAGTCGCCGTCCGCCCGCGTTTACGGAGCGGGTTTACGCCGTCGTGGCCGCCATACCGCACGGAAAGACGATGACATACGCTGAAGTGGCGCGCCGCGCGGGCAGTCCCGGCGCTGCGCGCGCCGTGGGGAATATCATGCACAACAATCCCGATCAGAAGCGCGTTCCTTGCCACCGCGTCGTCCGTTCCGACGGCGATACCGGCGGATACGCGCGCGGCCGGCGGGCGAAAATCGCCCTGCTGCGCCGCGAAGGAGCGATACGCTGACATGACTGCCGCGAAGACCTTGAAAATAATAATCGTCATTCTGGGCATCATCGCGGTGGTTTTGTTGCTTGTGCTGGCGCTCGTCCCGTCCGTGAAAAGTCCGACCGTGCCGCCGGGAGGCGCGGAATCCTCGTCGAGCGCAACGGCGCCGGGCGCGGTTTCGCCGCCGGGCGCGGCGGCGACAGTGCAGCCGTCGGTTTCTGCCGACGGACGGTTGGCAGTCGCGATGCCGCGTGCGGGCGAAGCGATATCGTCTCCGGTGGCGGTCGAAGGAACCATAACCGGCGGCGGATGGTTCTTCGAGGCTAGCATTCCGGTTTCGGTGCTTGATGCGAAAGGGCGCGTGATCGGACAGGGGACAGCGCGGGCGCTCTCCGATTGGATGTCGACCGGCAGCGTGCCCTTCGCCGCAAGTATTTCCTTTACTGCGCCGGATACCGCGACCGGAACGATTCTCTTTAAGAACGACAACCCGTCGGGTCTTTCTGCGAACGATCGGTTGTTCGTTCTGCCCATAACTTTTTCTTCATACCGTCCATGATTGCCGAACGCGATTTGCCGACGATCCGCGCGCGGTGGAAAAAAATGGCCCGTGTGCTCGCCAAGCTGTTTCCCCGGGCGCATATCGCGCTGCAATTTTCAAATCACTGGGAACTTCTCGTCGCCGTCGAGCTTTCCGCGCAGTGCACCGATAAAAAAGTGAATGAGGTGACGCCCGCACTCTTCCGCCGGTATCCAAAGTTCGCCGATTACGTCCGCGCGTCGCGGACGGCCGCCGGCGTCCGGGAATTCGAGGCGCTGGTCCGCCCGACCGGATTTTACCGCGCGAAAACGAAACATATTTTGGCGGCGGCAAATTATCTCGCCGAACGTCACGGCGGACGTCTGCCGCGCACGATGGCGGAAATGGTGAAGGTGCCGGGGGTCGGGCGGAAATCGGCGAATGTCATCCTCGGAAACGCTTACGGCGTTTTCGAAGGCATCGCGGTCGACACGCATGTGAAGCGCCTGGCCCGGGTGCTCGGTCTTTCCGCGGAGAAGACGCCGGAGAAGATCGAGCGCGATTTGATGAATATCGTCCCGCGCCGCGATTGGTTTTCCGCCACGTACCGTCTCATCGATTATGGCCGGAAATACTGCCCCGCCCGGCCGCATGATCACGCGCGCTGCCCATTGACAAAGTTTATAAATACAGTTTAGTTTTTCAAATGCGCGCGGAGAGTTTTCCACAATTGCCGCCATGAGGCGGTGTGCTATACTGGATTCTGTAGCCAAAAGCTATTAGGGATCCGTACTTGGTTTCTTGGCGGATTTCGGCAAAGACTGCTTTTCCGTGTGAGGCGGGAAAGCGGTTTTTGTTTTATAATACATCTATCATGAACACGCCTAAAATCATTACGCTTTCAAACGGACTTCGCCTGATTCTCGTCCATCAGCCCTCCAGCTTGGCGGCGAGCATTCTCATTCTTGTCGAGGCCGGGTCGGAATATGAGACGAAAAAGATCAACGGCATCTCCCATTTTCTGGAGCATATGACGTTCAAGGGAACGGTGAATCGGCCGCGAGCCGGGATGATTGCGGAAGAGCTGGCGGCGCTCGGCGCGCAGTCGAATGCGTTTACCGGCCAGGAGTATACCGGCTATTGGGCGAAGGCCGAGAGCCGGAAGCTGCCGCAGATACTCGAGATCGTTTCGGATTTATACCTTAACCCGCGATTTGATCCGGCGGAAATCGAGAAAGAGCGCGGCGTTATTATTGAGGAGATCAATATGTACGAAGACACGCCGGCGCGCAGGGTTGGAGAGG
>JAJXYP010000035.1 GCA_021780545.1 bacterium | reverse complement strand
ATCCGGCTTTTCAAGCATCTTGAATTTGCACTCTCATTGCACAGATCGGTCTTTCTGGAATATCTGTCGCGGACTTTTGAACTTGAGCCTCTTCCGCGGTCGATCATTCAGGAGCTTCACCACATGAGCGAGCTCTTGTGCCGTAATCAGATTGAAGTCGAGCGCCTTCGGAAAATACTGCCTCAAGAGGCCATTCGTATTTTCATTCGACCCACGCTCCCAGGCGTGATACGGGTATGCAAAATATATCGTCATGCCGGTTTTTTCTTCGAGCCGCTCCCACGCGGAGAATTCGACGCCATTGTCGAGCGTGAGTGTTTTGCGTTTTCTTTTCGGCAAATATCGGAACCGTTTGATCGCAAGTGACACAAGGAGATCCGCCCGCATCTTGGGGAGCAGATATGCGATGAGATATCCGCTCTTGCGGTCCACGAAAGTCACGATGCGTACGCGCTTGTCACGGCCGAGCATCGTGTCACCCTCCCAGTCGCCGATACGCCCGCGTCGTTCGATCATCGGGGGTCGTTCATCAATACGCCGCTTTTTGGCTGCTTCCCGCGCATCTTCCCGCGCCTTTGTTCCACGCCGCCTCCGGTATTTTCCCTTGGATGATCGCAGATATTTTTTGAGATGAGGAGCCCGTTCGTCGAGATAGCGATATATGGTGCTTGCAACGAGCGTCCCGCCTTTCAACCTGAGCACACCGGCAATTTGTTCGGGAGAAAGATGCTGTTTGAGCAAGCGCACGACGGAACGAAGCAGCGATCCTCTCAATGCACGGATATTTTGCATCGCGTCCACGCGTTCCATGTGTTTCCGCCTACGCACTTCGCGAATGTCATATCGTTCTCTGCCTCCGTGAGCCTTGATATGGCGATTGACCGCGCTTGGGTCTTTGCCAAGCGTGCGGGCGATCTCGGCTCCCGCATATCTAGCCCGTAGCATGCGGGCAATGACCGACCAATCCTCCTTTCTGATGCGTGTGTATGACATACATCGGAGTATGGAGTATCAAAATGCCTGTGCAATGAGCCTGCAAACCGCTGTGCAATGAGGATAAGAATTCACCCCTACCAGTTTGCTTTTTTGAAAGCAATATGGTATGATGGGATTATGTAAGTGTTCTTAGTAAGTTTCGGAAGAAGCAGAAGAGAAGCAGGTCGCCTTACATAGATACATCAATTCGATGGCTACAAAATTATACGTGGGAGGTTTGCCCTACTCAACGACGCAGGACGAGCTTCGTGATGCGTTTTCGCAGGCCGGCGCTGTTGCGTCCGCCAGCATAATCATGGACAAAATGACGGGCCGCTCGCGCGGTTTCGGATTTGTCGAGATGGAAAACGACGCGGATGCCCGGAAAGCGATCGACCTGTGGAACGGCAAGGACTTCAATGGCCGGACGTTAACGGTCAATGAGGCAAAACCGATGGAGCCTCGCGCCCCCCGCTCGAACGGCGGTTACGGCAGCGGCGCCCGCAGCTGGTAAGCCCCGGCTTCCCGCAAAACAAAAATCCGCAGCACCCTGCGGATTTTTGTTTTGCCCGCCGAATCGGTACAATGACTCTATGGACGCCTTCCTCTCCGCGATCATCGTCATACTTGCGGCGGCACTCGCCGCAACCGCCTGGATCGCATTCCGCCGCCGCGTACCGGCGGCGCCAGAACCGCTGCCCGCGCAGGAAAACGGCGAAGGCCAGGCCCTGACCCTCATCCAGAACCAGATCAACGAACTGACGCGGACCATTGAAACGAAGCTCGGCGAGTCGGCCCGGGCCACAGCCGAATCGACGAACAAAGCCTTCGCCCAGGCGTCGGAAAGCTCCCGCCTGATCAAGGAGATCACCCAGGAACTCGCCCGGGTTGGAGAGGGGCAGCGGCAGGTTGCCTCCGTCGCCGACAATCTGAAAAATCTCCGCGACATCCTGAAAAATCCGAAGCAGCGCGGCGTGCTCGGCGAATACTATCTTGAAACAGTTCTGAAAAACGTCCTGCCGCCGTCGTCCTATAAACTCCAGTACGGTTTCAAGGATGGCACGATCGTTGACGCCGCGATCATCACAAAGGACGGCATCATCCCGATCGACTCTAAATTCAGCCTTGAAAATTATAACCGCATACTGGAAGCGCCCGACGAAACGGAACGCGACCGGTTCGAAACGGCCTTTGCGAACGATCTTAAACTGCGCATCGACGAAACGTCGAAATACGTCAAGCCGGAAGAAGGCACGCTCGGTTTCGCCTTCATGTTCATCCCGTCAGAAGCGGTCTATTACGATCTCCTCGTCAACAAAGTGGGTACGGTGAAAGCTAGCAATCAGAATCTCGTCGAGTACGCGTCCGGAAGGAAAAACGTCATCGTGGTCTCACCCACCACCTTTCACGCCTATCTCCTGACGGTCCTCCAAGGCCTCCGCGCCCTGCAGGTCGAGGAAAGCGCGCGCGAAATGCACAAACGGGTCCAGGACCTCGCTAAACATCTGGTCAACTATCAGGAATTTGCGCTTAAAGTCGGCAAAAATCTCGCCACGACCGTTTCAGCCTACGATGCCGCAGGGAGAGAATTCGGAAAGATCAACAAAGATATCTATCGGATAACCGATGAGGAGACGGGACTTGAACTGCCGACCGTCAAAAAACCGGACGAGGGCGGCGGCGATGCGCCGCTCCTCGGCTGATCAATCAAAAAACCAGACACCGCCATGCAACAGGCAGAAGCCGCCCGTCCGAGCATTGAAGCGCTTTCCGCCGCGCTTGGAACGACGCCTGATGGCCTCGGCGAAAAGGAAGCGGCGGCGCGGCTCGCGTCCTCCGGCGCCAACGTCTTCCGCCGCCGCGGACCGGGCGCGGCGGCCATCTTCGGCCGGCAGTTCAAAAATTCGCTCATCTATCTCCTGATTGCGGCAAGCGCGCTCGCCTACGCCATCCGCGACGCGCGCGACGGTACCGTCATCCTCATCATCCTTGCCATCAACACCTCGCTCGGATTTTTCCAGGAATTTAAGTCGGAAAAAACCGTCGAAAAACTGTCCCGCTTCATTTCAACGCAGGTCCGGGTGAAGCGCGGCGGATCGATCACCCTCGTTGACGAATCACGGATCGTGCCGGGCGACATCCTCGTCATCCGCGAAGGCGACATCGTACCGGCCGACCTGCGCCTCATTGACGCCGTGGACCTGACCGTCGACGAATCGCAGCTCACCGGCGAATCGACGGCGGTCGCGAAGCAGCCCGCGCCGGGAGCCGGCGCCCCGGCTGCCGCGTTCCTCTTCGCCGGCAGCGTCGCCCTCAGGGGCGAGGGAACCGGAATCGTCTATGCCACCGGCAACGACTCCCAGCTTGGCTCGATTGCCCGCCTTTCGACCGACACGAAAAAGACGACCCAGTACGAGCAATCGCTCCGTTCGTTCAGCTCGCTCCTCATGCGGGTGGTGCTTTCGGGGCTCGCGCTCGTCTTCGCCGCAAAATTCATGCTTGCGGGCGGCGCCACGCGCATTTCCGATTTGCTCCTCTTTGTCATCGCCCTTGCCGTCGGCACCGTGCCCGAAGCGCTTCCTGTCATCGCAACCGTCACGCTCTCCGCCGGCGCCCTAAAACTCGCCCGCCGGCACGTCGTCGTCCGCCGGCTGTCGGCGATGGAGGACTTCGGCAACATCAATCTGCTCTGCACCGATAAAACCGGAACCATCACCGAAAACAAGATGGCGGTGCGGAGCATCACCGCCGAAGACCCGCGCCGATTCGAGGTCTTCGCCTACGCATCCGTCACGCCGCTCAAAACAAAAAAACGCCGCTCGCCGAACGCGTATGACGACGCGTTTCTTCAGCACGCGACCAAAGATATCGCCGCGGAAGCAGGCCACTTTGCGATTGTCAAAGAAATCCCCTTCGACCCTGAAGATCGGCGCAGCCGCATCATCCTCAAGGACAGCCGGAGCGGCGACCACTACCTCCTCTCGATTGGAGCCCCCGAGTCGCTCTTTGCCGTAAGCGAACACGGTAAAAAACCGGAGTATCGCGCCGCGCTCGAAAAGGAAGGCAGTGAAGGGCTCCATCATCTCGCGATCGCGGCAAAAAAAATCGAATACCATGACGGATTCGATCTCCTGAAAAACGAACATGGCCTCGCGTTCCTCGGCTTCGCGAGCCTCGAAGATCCGCTCCGCCCCTCCGCAAAAACCGCCATCGAACGGGCGCGGAAGCTCGGCATCTCCATAAAAATTCTAACCGGCGACAGCCGCGAGGTTGCCGCATACGCCGGGCGCGAAATCGGCCTCCTCAATTCCGGCGACCGCGTCCCCACCGGCGACGAGCTCGGCGCGATGACCGAAACCGAATTCCGAACCGTCGTACGGCGCTCGACCGTCTTCGCGCGCGTCTCTCCGACGCAGAAATTCGCGATTCTCAAAACCCTCAAAGAAACCAATGTCGTCGGCTACCAAGGCGACGGCATCAACGACGCGCCGGCGCTCAAACTTGCCGACGTCGCCATCGCGGTGAATTCCGCCACCGATATCGCGAAAGCAAATGCCGACATCATTCTCCTGAGCCGCAGCCTCGAGGTCGTAATCGACGGGATCACCGCCGGACGGGCCATTTTCGTGAACATCAACAAATATATCCGCTACACGATGAGCAACAATTTCGGAACGTTCGTTGGTCTCTCGGCGCTCTACCTCGTCTCCGCAACCCTTCCCATCCTTCCCGCGCAGATGCTGCTCAACAACCTCCTCGGCGACATTCCCCTGCTCGCCGTATCAGCCGACTCCGTGGAAGACGCCGAGGTCGTCCAGCCGCAAAAACACAACATGCGCGAGCTTATGCTCATCTCCCTCATCCTCGGCATCCCCACCGCGCTCTTCGGTATTTTCTATTTCGCCCTCATTCAGGCGGAGCCGCTTATCCTCCGGCAGACCCTGCTCTATATCTTTTTCACATTCCAGGCGCTTATCGTATTCTATGCTATCCGCAACAAACGCCACTTCTGGCAGGCCAAGCAACCACCGCGCATCCTGAATGCCGCTTTCATCTTCGCCTTTGCCGCCGCGATCGCCGTCGTATACCTGCAGCCATTCCAGGTCTGGTTCTCCTTCGCGCCGGCGCCGGCATCCACCATTGTGGAAATTGCCGTCCTGATGGGCGCTTATCTCATCATCACCGACTACCTCAAGACATGGTACTACCGGAGCATGGGGGCATAGAACCATCGCGGCCGAGGCCGCATGGTGGCGGCGCAGCAAATCGGACGGAAATCGGCGGCGGATACCCATTGTTCCATGCGGCTTATTCGTGCTACGCTGTGTGACAGCAGGAGGCAAAATGAAAGAGATTCCAAATATCCTGACCACGCTCAGGATCGTGCTTACCCCGTTCGTCGCTTATTTCCTTACGATTGGCGACTACGGATGGGGGCTGCTTCTTTTCGTGGCGGCAGCGGCAACCGACGCGCTCGACGGCATCGTCGCCCGCCGGCTGAAACAGACGACCACGTTCGGCCAGTTGTTTGATCCGGTCGCCGATAAGATTCTTCTCGGCGTGACGTTCTTCACAATCGCCGCAATCGGGATTATCCCCTGGTGGTACTTCAACCTCGCCGTCGGCCGCGACCTCATCCTGGTCGTCGCCGGGGCGTGCATCGCACCGTTCATCAACGATCCCAAAAGGCTGGCGCCGAACATGGTCGGTAAAATTTGCACTGCCGTACAAATGGCGGTGCTCGTGCCGCTCGTCGTGCTCAGCGTTCCGTGGCGCATCGAGCATGATCTACTCGTCGTCTCGGCAGCGCTCATTGTGATCAGTTTCGTTTGGTATGCCGGGCGATTCTTCGATGCGGTATGCAAAAGATTCGTGCTGGACCTCGAATGACCTTCCACCCGCAGCCAGGCGGGAATCCATTGCGGGCGCGCTCTCACGGCGCGCCCCTTTTTATTTTTTTGATAAAAAAAGCCCGCAGGAACAGCACGATTGCTGCGGGCTCCTGCGGGTCACAGGTAACGCAAGGCCAAATAATTGATGACCAGGTGGATCGTGTTGTCCACGATGATCGTCAACCAGTCGGCGATGTGCGGCGGCGTTCCTTTCGGATGGCCGGTTTCGTCGCAATCCGCCCAGGACTTCCACTCACCCGGCGGCGATAGGAATTGACTGGCAAAAACGACGTACTTGGCCAGCCGGTATCGGTCAATGACTGCATGCGAACCGAAGATAACCAGCACCGCAGCAAACGACGGCCGGACAAAAAACAGGAACGGCACGCAGTAGATGCTCGCATGAATAACGGCGACCGGCCACTGCCTGGTCTTGTTTTTCGCCATCCACGGCGACTGCAAACCGTAGTCGCCGGTCAAATGGCAAAGGAGCTGAATGTACTCCATCACGACCTCCTTTCAATCGCCCGTATTATATCACGTTTTATTTGAAAAAACAAGCTCTCGCTCGGGGCTCTCTTAGCAA
>JAJXYP010000038.1 GCA_021780545.1 bacterium | reverse complement strand
GAATCGAGCCGGCGGATTGAACCGGCGGCAACATTCCGGGGATTGGCGTACGGCTTCGCCCCGCGCCGCTCAAGATCGCGGTTAATCCGTGCGAATTCCCGCCTCGTAAGAAAAACTTCCCCGCGGACGACGAACCGCCCGCCGTACGCCGCGCCGAGGTCGTACCCGTCCGGCCGGAGGCCGAGCTCCGCAAGCTGCCGTTCTGCTTCGGGGCGGGGCGCGAGCGCAAGCGGGATCGCTTCCACCGTCCGGAGATTCAAAGTAACGTCCTCACCCACCAGACCGTCGCCGCGCGTCGATCCGCGGACAAAAACGCCGCGCTCATACTCGAGCTCGATCGCCAATCCGTCAATTTTAAGTTCGCAGTAAAAAGGCGGCGCATCCTTCGCGCGGCGAACGGGGCGCCCAAGAAATCCCTCGAGCCGTTCAAGCCACGCCCGCATATCCTCTTCGGAAAAGGCGTCGTTGAAAGACGTCATCCGCTCAACATGCCGAACCTTGGCGAACCGCGCGAGCGGGGCGCCGCCGACGCGCTGCGTGGGCGAATCGGGCGTCACAAGCTGCGGATATGCCGTTTAAATATCGAACAACTCTTTCTTAAGCGCATCCTCGGCCTCCGGGGAAACCAATTCACGGTTCAAAACCAGCCGCGAATGGCGGTACTTTTCGATGAGCGCCCGCAAATGGACGGCCCGTTCTTTTGCTTCGGAAAGTGTCATGGGGAAAAATGATTGGGCGGGCATCGTTCCGGAATGGCGCCCGCAATCGATGCGTAACCGGAGACGCGGTGTTCCGCCGGCGCGATTTCAGCGCCGGACCGATTCGCGATGCATCCTATGGCACGGTTCCGGTCGCGTTCATCAGGTTATTCACGACGAACGCGCGCTGGGAATTGAGCGACGTGCCGCGCGAGAACGCCGACGTCGCCGATGCATTGCCGCAGTCGATAGCCGCGCCCTTGGAATCAGAGCAAACGATGAAATCGGATGCGCCGTTCGCGAAGGATGACGTCGGCTCCGCCACCGACGCATTAAAATAATCGAAAAGGACCCAGTTGATCCCGCTGTCGGCGGCGAACACCGCCTTGGCGGAATTCACGGAATCCGTGGTCGCGCGTATCTGGTAGAGCATCAAAAGCCCCGCGAGTGTCGTCGCTCCCAGCATGGCGCCGCCGAGCGTCAGTATCGCAATCAGGAGCGCCTGGCCCGACCTGGCGCGGCGCGGAAATCCGGAGTGATCGATCGAGCTGTTGGTTATGCCGTTCATTTCACGATTCATCGTAACATATCGCGCCTAGCACTTTATCTGACCGGACTGCGTGCAATCGATCTCGCGGGCGCTTACCGTCGTCTGCAGATTAACGACATCATTCGCAATGGCGGGATCGGTTGAATTTGGCGCAACCCCCATTGAAACCGTAACGCGCGGCGGCCAATGGTCGCCTTCGGTGTTGCCATAAATCGTGAAGATCAGGTAAGCCACCCGGACGTTGCTTCCGGTAAGGGAAGAAAAGGCGCCGGAAATCCCCGTCGCGCTCCGGGCCAGCTGGCCGCCCGAGAGCCGATAATCGACATTTTCGCCGTTCGCATTATAGAAATCGAGGATGTTGTGGCACGTCCAAATATTGTTGTTTACCACGCAACCCGAGGCGATCGTCCCGTTCGGATTCGTCGCGAGCTGGCATACGGCGTTCGGCTGGGCCGGCGTGCCCGGCGAGCTGCCCGGCTGGTCGCAAAAGAGCCACCCTGTCCGCATTTCGCGGGCCATCTGCTCAAGCGCAACCGACGCATTCGATTGAACGGCGATGAGGGCGGCCACCTCGCGCTGGGTATGAAGCGCGTTCGCAAATCCACCGACGCCAACCGCGACGAGAATCGAAAACACGGCGATTGCGACCAGCATTTCGACCAGTGTGAATCCCCGGCGGCTGCGGTTTAAAGCGGTTGCGTTCATGGCGCGGGATACCAGTTATAAAAATGGTCCTCGAGCGTAACGCTCTCCGGGACCAGTCCCGCCTGCCAGCGGACGGTCGACTGCACCGTCAGCTCGTTGACGCCGTTCGGCGTTACCGTTATTTCGCGCGTAAAAGGAGTCGGTGATCCCGACTCATAACCGTAAAGATCGGTTAAGGGATCGAAGAGGAGCGGAGAACCGGTATAGAGAGGCATCGGAAGGCAGGGACTCTGATTATCGCAGGTCTCATAATCGACCTGAAAATTGCCGCCGGCGTTGAAGGTCGGGTCGACGCCGCCGAAACCCCAGCCGGTTCCCGAAGCGCCGAAACGCTGCTGATAGATGTCGTGATCGATAATATTTTTCGTAACCTCGATACCCTCGGCGGCCAGATAGGTTGCTGTTGTTTCGTTCGTGATGGTTTTCGTGATGTAAATCGACTGCGCAAGGAGCGACAGAATGCCTAAAAATCCTACCACCAGGACGAAAAGCGCCACCATCACTTCGACAAGCGTCTGTCCGGTTCGATCCGGAAATCGGCGGGAGCGGCTATTGAAAATCGCCATGGAAAGCATCGGGTCAAAAAGTTACCTGGCCCTCGGGGTTCACCGTGAGCGTCGCCGTGTTTTTTCCGTCGACCGTTGCCAGATTAATCGACAGCCCCGTCGGTGCGCTTGCGAAACTCACGCCGTCGGTACTGAAAAGCACGGTCGGATCCGGCGGATAAAAGAGCACCGCGTCGAGCGCCCCCGCTCCCGGCACGATCTTCACCCCTTGCGCGACCGGCACCTGCCACGTGCCCGGTGTCGATGATTGCTCGCTCCCGGCGGACAAACCGGTAACCTGCGCCGCATCGGGACACGGCGGCGCGCCCGATGGCGCGTAGGCAAATATCGAATAGGTCTGCGCCTGCGGATCAATAAGGAATCCGTATCCGCAAATCCCCGTGCCCGCCGTCCCGTAAGTCGCGATCGAAAGCGATTTCGCTTGCAGGATGAACTGAGCGATCTTCGACTCCTCGATGGTCAGCGCCACCTCGTTGCGGCCGATGCCCGTGTACGTTATTGCGAGCGCCGAAAGCGCCGCGGCAACGGCAACCACGACAAGAATCTCGATCAGGGTGAAAGCGCTCCGCGAACGATCCATCCCTATAATCCTACCATATGAAAATACCAGCGAAACAGCGCCGAACCCCAGAAAAATGCCACCGTGGCGCCGATGACAAGGAACGGACCAAAGGGCACCGTGCTTTTCATTGTCTTCCGCCCGGAAGCAATAAGGCCGATACCGAACCCGCCGCCGATGATGAAGGCAATCATCGCAATCAGCAGAATATCCGGCCAGCCAAAAAGCAAACCGAGAGGCAGGGCGAACTTCGCGTCGCCGGCTCCCATCCCCCGCCCGCGCGTTGCAAGCACGATACCGCCGAAGAGCAGAACGCCAAAAAGGGCGCCTATGACGTGATTCGTCCAGACACTATCCTGGAGGCCGAGCGCTGCGGCATACGAACCAAAAAACGAATGGTTGGCGGCGCCGAAATACGCGAGCGAAACCCAGATCCCGGCAAACGCGAGGAGGAGCAGGGCGACGTTCAATTCGTCCGGGATAATGCCAAGCCGCATATCGATGTACGCCACGAGGAGAAACGCCTCGAACGCCGCGATCCAGACGGCCGCGTAGAGCGCGAGCGGCAGCATGCTTGCGGCGCCCGTGATGGCGCCTCCAAGCCGGAGCGGAACCAGAACGAAAATAAGTCCGGAGAGCAATTCGACCGCGGGATACCAGTAGCCGATTTTGACATGGCAATGCCGGCAGCGGCCGCGCTGGAGGAGAAAACCCACAATCGGAACCAGCTCGTACCAGTGAAGTTTTTTTCGGCAATGCGGACACCGCGAGCGGCCGCCGATAACCCGGGGATTCAGCACGAAATGGTCGCCGTCGTACCGCAATGCAACCACATTGAGAAAGCTGCCGACCGCGAGCCCGAAGATAAAGAGAAAAAACCAGACCATGGAATCATTTTATCACACCGCGCGGCGCGGCAAGGCGGGCGGGCGGGCGGCGCGGCGCGGAACCATGCCGCATAAAAAGCCCCGCGGCCAATGCCGCGGAGCTTTTTAGAAAACACCGCACTGCGATACTAGAGCGTCAAGCAGTATGTGGCGCCATTCGAAGTAGGCGTCGCGCTACAGGTTTGATCGACAGTAATAAGACCGCTGCCGACCGGAACCCAGGTGAAGTTCGTCACATTCGACGGCGGCGTATAACCATTAAATACACTATTATTTGGATTCTCTAGTTCAGCGCCAAGAATATAGCTTGAATTTCCGGTATTGTACGCATAATCGTAGCTCCGATTACTGCTCGGATCATTCGGGATCGGAGCCGTTGAGCCGGTCACGGCATCGATTGCCAAGGACAAATCATTCCAGGTCGGTGGCTCCGTCGTTCCGCATGAAACCGCTCCGGCAGAAACCGTAGCAGAATTCGGATAGTAACCGCACTTCTGATAGAACAGTTCCAGTCCGTTCTGAATCTCGTGGAGGTCGGAGAGCCGGCGCGCGTCGCGGCCGGACTGCTGCGTGGGACCGAGGCCGACGAGCACGATGGAAGCCAGAATCGCGATGATGGCGACGACAATCAGGATTTCGATGAGCGTAAAGCCCTTTCGTTCGTTCATTTGGTTTATTGTTTCAAAGATGATTCGACCTTTTCCACCTCTATTGGCTACCGTTTTATTATACCACCCAACCGCCCCGGGAACGCACGCTCCGTGTGGATAGCAGGAATTGGCGCAATCCGCGGGACTGATCCGGCTGAACGGAACATCAATGGATGCTCGCCGTCAGGTTATAAATCGGAATCAGAATCGAGGCGAACAGCAGGCCCACCATGACGCCAATACCGATAATCAGAATCGGCTGGATGAGATCCGCCAGATTATTCGTTATCTGATCGGCCTCGCGGGTATAGATGGCCGACAACCGGTTGAACATATCTTCTATCTTTCCGGTCGTTTCGCCGACCGCAACCATCTGGGATACCATGTCGGGGAAGAAACGCGGAAACTGCGCAATGCTCTGCGACAGAAGCGTCCCCTGCCGGACGTCTTCCGCGATGTTCTGAATCACGTCGCGGTACATCACGTTATCGACCGTGCGCCCGATGATTTCGAGCGCTTGGGCAATCGGGATGCCGCCGCGCACGAGGAGCGCCGCCGAATCACCGAAACGGGCTATGATGACCGGCACATAGACCGATTTCACGAGCGGCAGCCGCAGCTTGGCGTCGTCAAGCAGCGCCCGTCCCTCGGCCGTCTCGAAATAATCGATGACAACGAACGTCAGCATGCCGGCGGCGATAACCACGACCGGCCACCAGCGGTTCAGAAAATTACCGACTGCGAGGAGCGTCTGCGTATACCAGGGAAGCGTCACGTTATTTTCCGCAAAAACCGATCCGATCGAAGGATAAACGAACGTGAGCAAAATGAATGCGACGACGACAAAAAGGCCGAGCACGATACCCGGATAGATAAGCGCCGAAATGGCTTTGCTCGCCAGGATATCCTCTTTTTCCGCGTAATCAGCGAGAAACCCCGCCACCTCATTCATGGTTCCGGTCACCTCGGCGACTCGTATCATTTCAATGTAATAATCGGGGAACACCCTCCCCTGCCGCTCCATCGCCTGCGAGAACGTCAAACCGCCGTCGATATCTTCCGCGATCTCAAGGATGGATTCCTTCAGAATCGGGTTTTTCGTCTGTTCGTGTAAAATCTTTAACGCATTATTGAGCGGGATGCGTGCCTCGAGAAGCGTCGCGAGCTGGCGGGCGAACACCACAATATCCTTACTCCGGACGCGGTTGAAAAAATTATTGACGCGGTCAAGAATCCCCACCTTGTCGGCGGCTTCGACGCTCAAAACAAAGAGGTCGTGTCCCGTAAGAATGCCAACGGCGCCGTCGCGACTGCCCGATTCGACGAAACCGACCTGGAGCTCTCCCTGTTTTGTTTTTGCCTGATATTTGAACTTCATGCGTTCCGTTATCCGTCCGACGTCGCCGCTAGCTCCGCTCAAGCAAGATGCGCAGCTCCGCCGGATTCAGCGAATATAGTTCGGCGTTTTCGAGCGAAATCTCTTTGTTTTTCACGAGATTCACGAGCGACCGGTTGAGGGTGACCATGCCCTCCTGAAGGGACGTCTCAATCACGAGATCGATCTGGTATGTCTTGCGTTCGCGAATAAGATTCCTGATCGCGGGATTCACGACCATGATTTCCATCGCGGGAATGCGGCCTCCCGAAAGGCGCGGCAGGAGCCGCTCCGAAACGATGGCGACGAGCGTCGCCGCGAGCTGCGACGTCACCTGCCCCTGCTGGTCGGACGAAAAAGAATCAATAATGCGGTCTATCGTCTGCGACGCCGAATTTGTATGGAGCGTTGAGAGCACCAGGTGGCCCGTCTCGGCCGCGGTCATGGCCGTTCCGATCGACGTCGGATCGCGC
>JAJXYP010000016.1 GCA_021780545.1 bacterium | reverse complement strand
GTTGACAAACAACTTCACATTTTGAAGGTTCGCAAGATTTGCAGAACCGACCACATGGAAATTGATGCCCTTCAGATAAACCTTATCGTTGCCGATGGAGAAATTCCAGGCGCCGACCAGGTTATTCTGAGTTCCCGCCGTAACCGTTTGGCCGATTGAGATATGTGATATCGCAACCGTCGCAAGCGACGGACTGCTTACCGTGGTCAATACAAACGAACCGCCGTTCAACGGGAACGAACCCGTCGCGGTTACCGCATTGTTGTTGGTATCGAATGCCGTGATATTCGTGGCGGCCGGCAACATGAAGGAAACGGTGTTGCCCGAGTTGCTGCCCGATGTATCAACCGCAAGCTGGACATCTTCGGTCTGTCCGGCAGGAATCTGCCAGTTCAGGCCCGAAAAGTCGAGAATACCCTGATTCAATGAGGAATACTGAGCGATAACCTGGCCGTTCTGGATAAGATAGGCATTGGTGATCGCGCTGTCAGACAAAACACCGGTCTTCTGGAATTTGACATCGGAGATCGTAACCGCGCCCGAGTTGCCCGCCGTGAAATTCACCGCGAGAACCGGAGTGCGTGCAGCACCCGAAACCAAAGAACCTGTGCCCGGATTGTCCGAAGCCAAGCTGACCATCAGACCCGTGGCCGGAGCCGTCGTGCCCGTGGTTGTGCCGGTCGTCGACGTGCCCGTGCCGGTCGTCGTCGTGCCGGTCGTACCGGTCGAGACGCAGGACGAGGCGTAGAACGCCCGTGATTTAGGACCGAAGTAACCAGCCGAAGGCGTGATACCATTCGCCGCCTGCCACTTGCCGACCGCCGTCTTGGTCAAAGGACCAAAGAAGCCCGTCGGAGCGGAGATCGCGAGATATCCTTTCGCAATCAACACCTGCTGGAGAGCCGTCACGTCCGCACCCCTTGAACCAACGGTGAGGTCCTTGGTAAAGGTGTAGCACGAACCCGACGAAGCGTTTGAAGAACCGCCCGAAGTGTTGAGTTGAGCCTGGAGCTGCTGAATCTCTGCGAGCAAAGACGCGATCTGGGACTGGAGACCAGCCGCCGTCGTCGACTGAGCGTTCGCGAGAGGTAACGAAGCGACACCCGCCGCCCACAAAACCGTGGACGCCATGAGCGCTATCGAAACGATTTTTTTTGTAGCTATACTCATTTCTAATTTAATGTTTTCGACAAATTTATTTGATTGTCGACCTTTACATCCGTTATGGATGCAAGCGTCGTCGACCTTTTTGGATTTTATTCGGAACCACTTCCGTCATTTCTTCGCGTGCGAAGTGAGGATTCACCAGCGAAGCAATGAAGAAAGCGGGGTCTGTATCGTGATAAAAAAATCGCCCTGTTTCAGAGCGAAGCGTTTCCCGTTTGAAAAACCGGAGCGACGCGAACTTTTTTCAAAGCCCGCCCGAAGCCGGAGTTTTCGCCGCCAGGAACAGCCTCACACTGAACCTGCACCGAAATCTACACTAGCATTATATATAACGCCCGGAAAAGGGAAAGGTTACCTAGCGCGCACGGTAATACACAGACCTCCCTCCGGTGCCGACGCGCTCGATCAGATTCCGCTGGACGAGCGTTTCAAGATCGTAGCGAATCGTCCGCTCGCTCACATCCGGCAAAACCGCCTGAATGTCCGCCAACCGGCAAGCACCCATTTGCCGGATCTTTTCGGCAATTGCCGATTGCCGCGCTTCAGCTCGCGGAAAATTTCCGACCTCTCCCGCTTCGGCGGAAACCGCCGCGGAAACCGGAAGATTGATGGGCGCCGGCTCTTCTTCGTCGCGTAACGGGATAAAACCGGTCGGCGCAACGGGTTTCGATACTGAAGCTACATCCGGCGTTGCCGGAACGTCTTTTCCGGCAAATATTCCGGCAATATCCAATTCGGCAATTTTGCCGTTATGCGTTTCGATTGCCGATTTAAGCCATTCGAGTTCCCTGAGGATGACGTCGCCGTTCGCCAGGCTGACGGCGTCGACGTCGATGCCGAATTTTATCACCGTTTCGATTTCCGGTATCTTTGCCGCTATCTCCCGATACTTGTTGGTCGCGGCAAGATCGATCAGTTCGCTCGCGTTGCGGTACAGGATTCCGGCAAAACCCGCCTGGGAAATGATTGCCGCCATCCGCCAGAGAGCGTATGAAATCTCATAGGATTTCTTAAACATGGGCATAATATATGCGATATTCCGGCAAAAGTCAATGCGGCAAAACGAGCGCGCAAATAAAAGCCGCCTCCCGTAATTGCCGGAGAGGCGGCCTGGAAAACGGTCCGACAGGGCCGCAAGACATCACGACCCCTTCAAATCCCATGGACCATTGGGTAGCTTGAGAATCTGATAGCACCCGTTAGTCCAAACAGAGAATCCGCAGCGCATGGCCGCCTCGCGCACGGCCTGAAATTTGTCTTCCGCTTCCGCGAATGACTGGTCAGCCAGCAAACAGTCGCAGGCCATTCCGGCTACCGTATCGACATCGAACTCGATGCAGTCAGCGCATGCCTCATTGATTTTCTGATAACAGTTTTTGGCGTGGCTTTGGGCTTGTAAATATTCTCTGTATCTGCCGGCTATCCCGATGTGCACCAACTTCTGAGCTAACTCATCGATGGTTTTTCCGGAATCACCCGCCCCTGCGGCAACCACACTATCCATGATGCTTCTGCGAATGGAGTTCTGGGGCGACCAACCGACGATCGCCCAAGCGGCCTTTTTGATCATTTCGACGTCGCGGTCGATCTGTTCGTTTTTCGCGCGGCGATCATCTCTCCGGGCGATGAAAAATGCCGCGGCCAAAATCGAAAACACCGCGCATACAGTGATAATCCACATAATCTTCCTTATCTTTCTTTCTTTTTTTTGATTTCCAAAGGCCTCTTTGTGTGCCTCCGGATATACCGGACGCAATTATACGCAACCGCAGCCAGAAAGTCAAAACTCCGCCGCCTCCCCTATTTCCCCCTTCTCAAAACCCGCTCCGCTTTCTGCAATTTTTCAAGCGTGCCGCAATCGAGCCGCCGGCCGGTAAATTCCCATCCGTAAATCTTCCCCTTCATGATCAACTCCATCTGCAGAGCCACCGCGAGCGGCAGGGCGTCGTCGGCAACCGCAGGCAGCGTATCGGCTACGAGCTTCAAGTTCCGTGCGATCTCGGGCATCAAAACGTAGCCCCCAACCACCGTGAGATTCGATGGGGCGGCTTTCCGGGGCGGCTTCTCCACGATATGATCGACTTCAAAGACCGCTCCCCCGCGAAACCGTGGTTGCCGGTTCCGGCGGCGGTAGCCGATGACGCCAAAGCGGGAAACATCCTTCATCGGCACCCGTTCGAGCAAAACAATCGAGGCGTCCCGATGCAGGCGGCCGAAAAGATCGATGAGCGACCGCAGGACCGGCGGATTGCCCAGCATGACGTCATCGCAAAAACGGACCGCAAAGGGCTTCCGGCCGAGGAGATCAGAGGCCTGCGCAATGGCATGGCCATTGCCGCCGGGCGTCTCCTGGACCCGGATATGGAACCGGAGCGACGGGAAACGGCGGCGGTTCTTCGCGAGATAGGCCGCGAAATCCTTCCGGTTGCGGGGATTGACAATTAAAATGACCTCTTTTATATCACTCGCCACCGCCTCCTCAAGCACGTACTCCAAAAGCGGCTTGCCGTTCACGGTGACGAGATTTTTTGGGGTTTTGGCTGTAAGCGGCAGGAGTCGCTTGCCGAGACCGGCGATCGGCAGCACCAATTGATCAATTACAGGTTCCATTTCGCGGAGGCAAGGATAATAACCAGCAGGGCAAAAACGACCGACGACGACACAATTAGCTTCCGGCGCGACGCCGTACCGGCCGCCCCGTCGGAGATGAGATCGAGCGAAAAAGCAATCAGCAAGAATACGATAGCCGACTGGTAGGCAAAATCAAGCGGCAGCGCCAGACCCAACAGGATAAATTCCCAGGAAATGAGAAACAACAGCCAGGCAGCCACGCGCGCCGACTTCTCCTCTATAAAAGAAGATGCCATCGCGCCCATGAGAATCGCCGTAAGGAACCCGAACCAAGGGCCGGCACCCGCCAGCCATCCGCCGCCAAAAGTTCGGTAAAAATCACGGAGAAGGAAGAAAGACAGGGCAATCACGAGCAATTCGTGTGCCGATTTCCGATCAATAAGCAAAAGGTCTTTAATAAGGAGCAAATAGTAGAAAATGGCACCGAGAATAACCGCGAAAAAAATGCCCTGCGGCTCGATGAACGCCAGAATCAGGATCGCGAAAAACGGCGCGACAAGAGACCGCGCCTGGAACGGCGGCACGAAATAGAGGTAGAGGGCGACGAGCAGGAAGAACCAGTAGGGCAGCAGCCACCAAGCGGCGGCAAAAACAATGGCCCTACCCAGTAAAGACCAGCGCGTCTGACTTAAAATTGACTTTAATCTTTCCGCCATCCTTGCATTCGCCGCGGATGATTTTATCCGCCAACTTATCAAGGATAACCTTCTGGAGCAGCCGTTTCAATGGGCGGGCTCCGTACTCCGCGCTGAATCCCTCCCGGGCGAGATAGGCGCGCGCAGCCGGCTCGATGTCAAGCGCGATATGGTGCTCGTCCTTCAGACGCTTTTCAATGGCGTCGATCTGGATTCCCACGATTTTTTCGATGTCCGACTTCCGGAGCGGATTGAAGATCACAACCTCATCGATGCGGTTCAGGAACTCGGGACGGAAGCTATGACGGAGCGACTCCATCACCCGTTCGCGGTAATCGCCTTCCTCGGGCTTCTCGCCGGGCGACGCGAAACCGATGCGCGACATCGCGCGCAGATATTCGCTGCCGACGTTCGACGTCATAATAATAATGGAATTCTTGAAGTTGACCGTCTTGCCCTTACTGTCCGTCAGACGCCCGTTATCAAGCACCTGTAACAGCAGATTGAACACCTCGGAATGGGCTTTTTCGATTTCATCGAAGAGAATGACGGTATATGGCCGGTGGCGGAGGATTTCCGTCAACTGACCGCCTTCCTCGTGGCCGACATAGCCCGGCGGCGAACCAATCAAGCGGCTGACCGCATGACGCTCCATATATTCGGACATATCGATGCGCACCAGCGATTTCTCGTCGTTGAACATGAATTCGGCCAGTGCTTTGGCAAGTTCGGTTTTGCCGACTCCGGTTGGGCCGAGAAACATGAAAGATCCAATCGGACGATTGACGTCCGAAAGCCCCGCCCGCGCGCGGCGAAGCGCCGCCGCCACCGCGGCGATCCCCTCCTCCTGGCCGACTACCCGCTCGCGGAGCACCTCCTCGATGCGGATCAGCTTGTCGACGTCGCTCTCAAGCATGCGCTTTAGCGGGATGCCGGTCCAGACCGAAACGACAGCGGCGACATCTTCCTTATCGACCGCCTCTTTCAGAAACCGCTCGTCAGCAGAATGCGACGACGCAACACCCGCGACCCCGGCCGCGCCGGCAGCCGCCTTGCTTTTGCGCGGTTTCGCCGCCGCTCCGGCGGCACCCGAGCCAAAATTTTTCTTTTCAAAAATCTGGAAGTCCTTTTCCGCCTGCGGCAATTCGCCATATATGATCTGCGCGACGCGCTCGAGATTCCCCTCGCGCTCGGCGATTTCCGCCTCGCGCTTCAGATTATCGACTTTCTGGCGGAGCTGATGGAGCGTCTCGAATTTGATTTTCTCCGAGTGCCACTTGGCGGAAAGCTCGTCGTTATTCTCCTTAAGCTTCGCGAGAGCGGCGTCGATTTCCCTGATGCGCCCCTTGTCTTTCCCGCCCTCTTTCGATAGCGCCTGTTTTTCAATCTCAAGCTTCGTGATTTCGCGGCGCACGTGGTCAAGCTCCTTCGGCAAACTCTCCGACTCAAGCCGGCGCGCGGCGGCGGCCTCGTCGATCAGATCGACGGCCTTGTCGGGAAGAAACCGGTCGGTAATGTAGCGCGCCGACAAGTTTACCGCTTCGACAATCGCCTCGTCGCTGATCCGCATCCCATGATGGATTTCATATTTTTCCTTCAGTCCGCGGAGGATCGCGATTGAATCGTCGATCGAGGGCTCCTCGACGACAATCGGCTGGAATCGCCGCTCGAGCGCGGGATCTTTTTCTATATATTTCTGATATTCGCGGACGGTCGTCGCGCCGATGGCGTGTAGTTCGCCCCGCGCAAGCGCCGGTTTCAAAAGGTTCGCGGCGTCGACCGCGCCCTCGGCGGCTCCGGCGCCCACGATCGTGTGAATTTCATCGATAAAAAGAATAATCTGACCCGCAGCGTTTTTCACCTCGCGCATGAAGGCTTTCAGCCTATCCTCGAACTCGCCGCGAAATTTCGTTCCCGCGATGAGCGATCCGAGGTCGAGCATCAGCACCTGCTTGCCCTTCAGGAGTTCCGGCACATCACCCGCGGTGATCCGCTGGGCAAGCCCCTCGACGATCGCGGTCTTTCCCACGCCCGGCTCGCCGATAAGGC
>JAJXYP010000027.1 GCA_021780545.1 bacterium | reverse complement strand
GTTTCGTTGCACTGTCCGGTTCAGCTGGCGCAAGAAGCGATTTTTGAATCCGTTGGGGGTAAGAAGAACAAGCTGGAACGAGACCGATCGTCCATCGAACTCCGTCTCAATAGTGCGCGTGCGGAACCGCTTGGCATTCGGCGGTAACCACCGCGGGAGATCGTCGGATGATATGCCAATCTCTCCAAGTCCTCTCCTCGCATCTTCGGCAAGGTCTTTCAGACCGGTGCGATTCAGAGTGACTACGGCGCGGGTATTGAACTTATCGCGAGTATAGGAATAAGTTCCATTCCTTTTCCGCAACAGATCCAGCAGGCGTATGTCCAGAAAGTATGCGACGTTTGTGTTCTCGGCGAGGAATACCGAGAGGGTTTCCCACGATTTGCCGCCCACACGCTTGAGCAATCGCTCCCGATCGCCGGTATTGCCTCGATTCCGATATCCGAAAATCCAGACGAAACCATCATCCACGGGGAATCCCAACTCCGCGAGCTGGGCATCAAGCTGACTGTCGAACAGCTTGAGCTGATCCGTGTTCGCCGCGGCCTTCACTTCGATATACGCATTCAGCGCATCTGCGTCGATGTCGTAATGATTTCGTCCTTTCTCTTCAAACCACTTCTCGGGCGGAATCGGTTTCATGTGCAGCAGGTGCCTGCTCAGCCTCTCATACCAATACGAGAGGTAAAGCTGGCGATCTTCATCTCCATAGATCGGAAAATTGTCCACGCATCACCTCAGTATGAGAATTGAACTTCGTACTGCCTCCATTGTCGCCGAGGAACAGGGATAACACAAGTGGATAAGTGATTAACTATTCGCGCCGCTTCATGCAATCACAAAACGCGGCACAAGCCGCGTTTTGCATTTCCCGTCCTGAACTTGCCAACGGTCAACTGTTCGGCGTCGAGCAAGCCGTCAATGTTTTGTGATTCCCCCAGCAGGCATTGAAGCCGTCCGTATCGATGTCGGGCGATGATACATTGGAAGTTTGTCCGTGCGGATCGTACATGATGATTGCGTCCGGTTCCGCGAGGCCTGGGTTTTGTCCGCCGTTTACGGTGCCGGGATCGAACGTTGCCGTCCTAAAATCAGCAAGCGGCAGGATGCTTCCGGAATACGGGGCTTCCTCGATCCATTCCGCAGAGGCCAGGGAGGAGGCGTAGGCGAAAGAATGACTCCATGACCTGCCGGTCGTCTTGTCCAAAAGTGTTAAAAGCCAGGTTTGGCTGCTGCCGCTTACGCTGGTCACCTGAAGCGAGGCGTTGATCACATCACCTGGGCGCACGGCAAGCGTCGTTATCTTCGTTTCCGCCGCGGGCAGCATTTCATACCAGGCGTAGTACGTTGCGCCGAAGCGGTTGGCGTCCTGCTCGGTGCCGAGCTGGATGAGCGTGTTGTCCACGCTCGAGCAGGTCGCGTTCAAGCAATCGCCGCCGATGCCGACCCACGACGAGGAATATCCCGCCAGTTTCGCCTTTGCGACTGTCGGCACCGTCCATGTTCCCGCTGCCGACGTGTATTGCTGGCCCGTCGCGTACTGCGTCAATGCGTACCCTGACCAGTTGGACGAATACATCTGGTCATGCGACCCGCGCACAACCCTTCCGTCCGGCGTCCGCAGAGGACTCACCGGATGGCCCGAGATCATGGCTGCGGGCGCGGTGCCCGCCGCGAGCGCAAGGCCAGAAACCATGAGGGCCGAAGCTAAAAGAAAGCGTTTGAGCATTATTGTTTCAGATTTATTATCGACCTTTTCCTTCAGTATACACGAAAAAAAGAGTGGGGTGGCAGGCCCGAAGGCCCGCCACGGACAAGTTCCGAACCAGAGATTGGGAGCAGATTATCCACAGCTTGGCCTATCTGGGCCTTCCGCAACTCGTGTCCGCGTAGGCCGATCAGATTTCCAACGCGACGAGCCTGTGTTTCCGTATCTTCTCCCAATAACCGGGATAGCTGTAATAGGCCTCCAAGGCAGGTGGTGCCAGTTTAACCCGACCATGAAATTATTATAATGACCCAACCTCGGCATCATCCAAAAACGAAAGTCCCCACCGGCTACGAGAGCAGATGGGGACGGATAACGACGAGAGCGACCATGGCCGTCTCGATTGCGATGAATACAAGCGGCTGAAGCGCGTTTGCCAAGTTCCACTTCTTGATGGCAAAAAGCGCGAAGATGCATGAGAGGAACCAGACAGACCACGCGAACGGGTCTTCTTGCGCAGGATTGCGGTAGCCGTCAATGATGGTGGGAACTCCGCCGACGAGTGTCGCAATCTGTGCGCAGATCAAACCGAGGAGCGCATCACCCTTCATCTGCCAGAGAACGATCCCCTGTGCAGCGATGGCGATTGTGATCCATTCGATGAAACCCATGCTCGGCTTGCCGAAGATGAGCGCCAAGACCGCGATGATCCAAGCGCCAGCGACGGTTCCCGTGAGCTGTCCGCTCGTTGCCTTCTCCTTCCTCATTGCGATGAGCGCAAGCGTATCAACGCTTGCCCAGATCGCCCACGAGACAGGTGACGGCACCGTTTGATGATGGATGATCGCCCAGATGTAGGGCAGAAACGCTGCGGAGGAGAGCACACCAGACGTGGTGTTCAAATGCTCTTTTTTCAATGAGGTCACCTGCCTTTCTGCCGATTATTATACCACTCCCATTAATATAGTCAACATCCTCGGTAAGTAATGTGCACACACATATGGCGGTTTTCCCCTAGGATAGAGCGATGGCAATATCCATGGCAAAAAACGATAAAAAAAGAACGTCTCCGGTAGGTCGTCCCCATTGTGAAGAAAGAGATCAAACTGATCGAGGCGGCAAGGGTCTGCCCGTACGGACAACAGAGCATTGAGCGATGGGTAGCGGCATATCGGGCGAAGGGAGATGACGGTCTCGTCCCGTTTAGAACTGTTGAATGGGGAAGGGTTGCAAAAGAAATGAAGCAACTTAGCTTTATATAGAAAACCCCGCCATGTACAAGCGCGGGGCTTGGGGCGGGGATATAAATTTACTACGGCTGGAATTCCAGCCGCACGATCAATCTGGCAGTGCGGCCACGAAATCGGTCGAGATCGATCCGATCGATCCCAAAGATGTCTTCGCCGTCATGGACGGCGCGAAGGGCGATCTGGACGTTAGGATACAGATAAACCCAAGTGCGCCGGGTGAGCTCCCTCTCGTATTCGGCGATCCGCCGACCTTGCTCGAATCCTTCCGGGTTTTTTGCGAGGATACTGTCGTCCGTTATGACCGTTTCCGTCCTCGTCTTCCGGACGCCGATCTTCTCATCGAAGTAGAGCTTGCCGAACTCCATTCGGTTCTCATAATCGGTGAAAGAATCTTTCGTGCTGGGCGTTTGCTTCGTGAGATGAAGCATCAGCTCCTGAAGCTCTACGGCGGTGTATAGGCCCTTTTTCGGCGCGACGACGATTTTGATCGCCTCGGCGCAAAGGTCGGAACAAAACAGGTCGAAGTGGGTTGTTTGGATGTCAACGACCGTGATTTCTTGGTTGGCGTACAGATCGTTGAGTACTTTTTTAAAAGCGTTCATATAGCTCCTAGCTCCTCTTGTCAGTTCAACTGAGCCAATTAAAATCTCAGCATCAACTGCTAATGTGTTAGCATATTTCTATACCATCTGTCAAATGCTCCGGCGCCAGGATTCGAACCTGGAACCTTCTCCTTAACAGGGAGCCGCTCTACCGTTGAGCTACGCCGGAATACGTGTTCCATTCTATCAAAAAACATGTTTTTTACAAGCAACCGCACTTTTAGCGTAATGCCGCAACAACCGCAATTGTCCGACGAACCCGCGGTGAGTTCCGCGGCACTCCCGGGTTTCTATTGCCAGACCGCAAAAATCGGCACCGTGGCGGAAGAAACCATAACCGGCGGGAAGACGGACGTTGAGGTCGAAAGCGATCCGACTTCCGCGGTCCAGGTGGCACTCGCATCATTCAAATCCCCGAAAATGAGATTCTCGCCAGGCAGGGCTCCATTGCAGGCAAACGTCGCGACGGCGCCAGTCGCGGTGAAGGGACGGGTTCAGGTGAAAGGCGAACAGACGGTGCCATCGGCAAGCTCGATGAGCCATGCCCAGTTCGTCGGAGGCGTGCTGGACGGCGTCTCCGGCGGCGGCAGAGGCTTTGTCAGCTTAAGCACAAAAGTCGACGACGTATCCGTTCCCGCCGGATCCGCTCCACAGGCCAAAGTTCCGGTCGCGTCCGGAAACGCGAAACAGGGATCGCTGATCGCATTCCCCACCGCGCAGCGCCATGCGTCTGGCCGCCAGGGCGCGGCGATCGAATTCGCAAAACAGGTTCCGTTCCGCACCGGCGTCGAAGTCGCCGGAGTCGGCGGAACGTAATCGATCACCTGCGTCGGCGGCTGATTGCCGCTCCCGCCGGTATTCTGCGAAGACGGCAGGTTGGAATATGCAAAAAACTGCCCGACGCCGAAAAGGACGATGAGCCCCAGCACGATGATCATAAAAACCCGACGCTTGGTTTCACTCATACCATCATCATACTACAACCGACGGAGCGCTGCCTACTTCAAACTCCCCCGCTTCCTATTCGAACCGAAATGTCCGCGCCATTCGGTCAAGGATGTCCGCAACGAACGCCTGATCGAACGGTCGCAGACCGTATTCCGCAGGATAATTCCCGATCTGCGCCGAATGGATCGCGTACTCGACGGCATAGCAGCGTCCGGCGTGAATCGTACGATAGCTGGTCACCTGGTAAAGATTGCCGGCTCCTGCATCGCCGAAGGTAAACACCGAAAACGGGACGCCGTTGATGGTCGTTGTAGCCGACTTCGCGCCGGGTCCCGCAGGGATATCGGGCGTGAGACAGCTCGCCACCGCCGCCGGCGCGGCGCTGTCCCCTACGGTGAGCCGCGCATCGCGGAAATTCGTCTGCGGCTCGAGCGCGGCGGGAATCGTGATAATAAGGCGGATCGAGCCGGGCACGCCATTCGCACTAAAGCGCCAATCCGTGGTTGTCTGCGCCGCCCCTGCGCCATACCGGTCGTCAACCGAAAAATCGAGCGGGTAAGCGATCGAAAATCCGGCGTCCATCCGCTGGTCGGTCTGCCAGGCGGCAACGTCAGAATAATAAGCCGCGCCGGGCCATACCGCTGCTCCTGCGCCCGACGTGGGCGGCGACACGGGCTGCGCAGGCAACAAAAGGAGCGATGTCGCCGCGCCGAATTGCGCGCCAAGCCAGAATCCGAAAAACGGCAGCGCCACGAAGAGCGCCATCGCTATCGCCTTCGAATACCAAGTGACGGAATTCCATTCGATGCGCGTTCGACGGTCCATGGAGTTTATTCTAGAACCAATCTCGAAAATAGTCATCCGACGAGGATTCCGGACGGATTTTCGCGCGCATGAGCAGCGCGACGGGCTTGGGCGCGGCATCGCTACGCAACGGCGGCATGATACAATAGACCTATGAACGAAAAACGCGTGATCCGCATCATTCAAAAAATAATGCCGGCGGTGGTCTCGGTTACGATCGCAAAAAAACTCGAAGACCTCGAGAAGGAACTGCCGACCATCGTGCCGGCGGCGCCGGGCGGAGATATGCGCGACATCGGCCCCGGCGGCGCCGGAGCCGATAGCCGAAACGGCGGCGTTCCCGCCGTCCCGCCGGCGCCTATCCCCTTCCAGATTCCCGACTCGATGGTCGACCGCCACGGTATGGTCCAGGTCGGCGGCGGCACCGGGTTCATCATCGACCGCAACGGACTCGTCATGACGAACAAACACGTCGTGAACGAACCGAAAGCAGAATACACCGTCATCCTGAACGACGACCGACGCTTCCCGGCCACCGTTCTGAGCCGCGACCCCATCAACGACATCGCCATCCTCAAAATCGCCGCGCGCAAACTGCCGACGCTTCCCCTGGGAGACGCAACCCGGCTCAAGCTCGGCCAGAGCGTCGTTGCGGTCGGCAACGCCCTCGGCATGTTCCGCAACACCGTTTCCCTCGGCATCGTGTCGGGCCTCTCGCGAGCCATCACGGCGCAGGCGGAACCCGACGCCCCGCCGCAGGAAATGCGCGGCCTCATTCAGACCGACGCGGCAATCAACCCCGGCAATTCCGGCGGACCACTCGTCGACAGCAACGGGCGCGTCGTCGGCGTGAATGCCGCAATCATCTCGGGCGCCCAGAGCATCGGCTTTGCAATCCCGGTAAACGCCGCGAGGCGCGACCTCCTCGACATCCGCAAATACGGCCGAATCCGCCGACCCCTGCTCGGACTCCGGTATCTCATGATCGACGAAGATCTGAAAGCAAAGATGAATTTGCCGGTATCTTACGGAGCGCTCGTGTTCAAAGAGAGCGAGCACGACTACGCCGTCGTCCCCGATTCCCCGGCGGAACACGCCGGCATCCGCGAAAAAGATATCGTGCTCGGCATCGGAAGCGAACGAATCGGCGGGCACAAAAAACTCGATCGAGACCATCCCATCCAGGACTATCTTGAAAATCTAAACGTCGGCGATGAACTGGAGCT
>JAJXYP010000022.1 GCA_021780545.1 bacterium | reverse complement strand
TCCGATCTAACCTCCTTCTGACGAGACGAAAGACCGGCCATTGCCGAAGCCACGATTTTTGAAGCTGACATCTGGGTTGGGTTCATGAAATCGCTTGATTTATATGACTTTTTATGACGTTGATAGGATTATACCCTAACCACCAAAATAGCGCAAGTCCCCGCGATTTGATCGGCGCAAGTTCCTAATTGTTTCTCCACTCCGCCGCCACAACTTCCTTTTCGGCTTCCTCGATCTTCGCGACTACTTTGTCGAGAAGCGAAGCCGGATCGGCATCGAAAACCACCTTCCCAACGCCCCGGTGCGCAATCGCGAGAATGCGCTCGATCTCGTCGCTTTCTCCCCCGGTGCCCGTCAGCACGCCCTGCGGCTTCTTGTCCTCGAACGCGATGGTAAATTCGTTGAGCGTTCCCACCCGGCCGCAAATCGTAATAACCGCATCCGCCGTTCGCGTGAGCAGCAGATTGCGCCCCGAATAATCGAAGCCGGTGTATACGATGAGGTCGTGGTAATCGAGCGGCAGATGATAGCTCTTCACATGCGCGAGCTTCGACGCTGCCGGCGAAAGGCCGATGACGATTCCGCCCGCATTCTTCGCCCCCTTGGCCGCCCAATAGGGGATGCCCGTCGTGGCGCCCGTCACGAGCACCATTCCCCGTTCGGCAATCAACCGCCCCATCTCCTCCGTTTTTTCGAGCGTTCCCGGCGTAGCGACGTCCGTCGTCGCCGAACCAGAAATGCAGATTTTATATTTGAGGTAACTTGACGCCAATCCGCCGCCGCCCGCCTCTTCGTGATTCAATATTTTTTTCATCAATTTCATAAATAAATTTTTTGATGGAACGGTACGGTTGTTGATTCTCTTTCAATTTATAGTTCGACGCTTTCCCCGGCCGTCGGCACTTCGGCATTCACCGCCAGCTCATCGACGATCTTGCGTAAAAGCGCGTCGCTCGACGGCGGATCGCCCTGCACAATGAACACTTTTTTCAGTGATTGACGCATGTTGCCCACCCAGCGGAGCAAGCGGGGCTGATCGGCGTGGGCCGAGTATCCGGGAATATTCGCGACGCGGCAGCGAACCGGCACGGTTTCCCCAAAAATTTTCACCTCATGCGCGCCTTCGAGGATCAGCCGCCCGAGTGAACCCCGCGCCTGATACCCCACAAAGAGAATCGTACTGGCGGGATCAGACAGGTACCGCGCCTCGTGATGGAGAATCCTGCCGCCATTCGACATGCCGGAGCCCGCAATCACGACTTTCGGCGGACGGACATCGTTGATTTCCTTCGATTGTTCCGTTGTCAGCGTCAGCCGCAACCCGGGAAAATTCAGGATGTCATCGCCCGCTCCGGCTATCTCCCTGGTTTCATGATTAAAATAGCTCTCGTGTTTTTTATAAACCGCCGTGAGCTTTATGGCGAGCGGACTATCGATAAACACCGGCACCCGCGGGATACGCCCGTCTTCGAAGAGTTGATGAAGGTGGTAGAGCAATTCCTGGGTCCGCTCCATGGCGAATGTCGGAATCATGAGCGTACCGCCGGCTTTCACGGTCGCCTCAATCACCCGTTCCAATTCTTCCTTCCGATCATCCACGTGTTCGTGCACGCGGTCTCCGTACGTCGATTCGACGACACAATAGTCGGCGGCGTCAATCATCTCGGTCGGCTTGACGATCGGCGCCGGAGAATTGCCAAGGTCGCCGGAAAAAACGATCGTCTTCTCTCCGCCGTCCTCCGTAACGGTAATTTTTACAATGGCCGACCCGAGGATATGGCCGGCGTCATAAAGCTCCGCCCGAAAGGGACCGACGGTCACGGGATGGTGATACGGCACGCCTTCCCAGCGCCGGCGCGTCGCCGCAATGTCATCGTTCGTATAAAGCGGCATCTTTCCTTCCCGCTCGGATTCCTTCATCAACAAATGCTCCGAGTCAAGGAGCATCAGTTCCGCGAAATCCTTGGTGGCGCCGGTCGAATAAATCGTGCCGGCGAAACCCGCCTTCACGAGCGACGGCAGGCGGCCGATGTGGTCGAGATGCGAATGGGTCACGAATACCGCCGTAATCGACGACGGATCATAAGAGAACGGCTCAAAATTCTGCCGTTCCGCATAGTGCCCGCCCTGATGCAAGCCGCAGTCGACCATGATCTTCGTCCCGCCAGACTCGAGAACATAGTTTGCTCCCGTCGCCTCCCCCGTCCCGCCGTAAAACGTAAGTTTCATACTTCCCAGTATACTCCGCTCTCCCGTCCGCGCCTATGCCGGCTGCTTAGCCGACAGCAGTTCTTCGACCACGATACGCTCGTTCCACGGCACTTTTTTTCCGCCAGCCAGATGAATCCAATCCTCGCTCCCCTTTCCGGTCGCGATCATGATGTCGCCGGGCTGCAGCGCATCGATCGCCCGGGCGAGCGCTTCGCGCCGATCCGCCACCTTCAAAATCGCGGGCTTTGGATATGGCATCTGCATCGCGCCTTCGGCAACCGCATCGATGATCGCTTCCGGATCCTCGTCGTACGGATCTTCGTTCGTCACGATCGCCTCGTCGCAGTAGTGGGCCGCGATTTTCCCCATCTCCGGCCGTTTCCACCGATCGCGCCCGCCGCCGGCGGCGCCCAGGACGCAAATCAAGCGCCCGCCATCGCCCAGCTCGCGCCGCGCCGTCCGATAAGCGGCTTCGAGCGAGTCCGGCGTGTGGGCATAATCGACAATCGCCGTATAGGGGCCGGCGGTCACGAATTCCATGCGCCCCGGAATCCCGCGGAATCCTGCAAGAGCCGTTTCAATAGTGCGGTCGGGGATGCCCATTTCCTTCGCAATCGCGATTGCCGCGGCAATGTTCCCCTCGTTCAGATTCGCCAGGCGGAATCCCGGCCGCTCCCCGAATTCTGCCGATTCCCGCATCCGCTCCACCCGGGAAAGATGATCCATCAGCTGCATATCCGTCCGGGCGTATTCAATAGCGCAATCGCCGACACGGGAAAGCTCGCCAAGAAAAAATCCGGCGTTCGGGTCGTCCCGGTTGACGAACACCTTTCCCCCGTGCTTCGCGACGTAGAGCAAAAAATCGAGCTTCGCCTTCCGATAATTTTCGAACGAGCCGTGGGCTTCGATATGTTCGGGAGATAGATTCGTAATGACGCCCAGATTCCAGTCGATAAACCGGTGGCGATGCTGGACGACCCCCTGCGACGTAACTTCGATCACGGCGTACTGGCATCCTGCCTCCCGCGCCGCGCGGAGAAATTTCTGGATGTAACCGCGGCCCGGCATCGAGTTGCCAATCGCATTCTTGTTCGAATCATCCCCGATCTTCTCGCGAAGCGAGGAGAGGACCGCGGTGCGCTTGCCGGCGGCCTCAAGAATCGCATTCACGAGTTCGACCGTCGTCGTCTTGCCCTTGGTCCCCGTGACGCCGATGGTGAACAGCCGCCGGCTCGGGTGGCGGTGCAGGCGCGCGCCAAGCCATGCCCAGAGAAAATGGTATGCCGCAAGCGCTTTCGGTGTTCTTTTCCGGACCGATTCTTTGATAGCCATCTCTCGAAGCGCGTTATTGCTTGCCGAGCAGCGCGAGCGCCGCCTTCAGCCGCGCTTCGATGCCGCGGATGTCCGGATCGACTTTCGCGAGCGCCGCGCGCGCGTCTTCGCGGCGGTATCCCAGATTCGACAGCGCCTCGATGAGATCCGCATCAGCTTCCATTTTTTCAACCACGAGCCCGGCCGACGCCGACGTTACCTTGGTCCGCAATTCGATAATCACCCGCTCCGCCGTTTTCCGGCCGATGCCCGCCGCGCGGGTCAGGAGATCCGGACGGCCCTCTTTAATCGCGGCCGACAGCTCCTGGAGCGGCGCCACGTCAAGGATGGCAAGCGCCGACTTCGGACCGACGCCCGACACCGAAAGCAGCATCTCGAAATAGGAACGTTCGTTTTCATCCAGAAAACCGTAAAGCTCAATCGCGTTTTCCCGGACGTGCATGTAGGAATAAAGAAACACCGCCGGACCGGGCGGGGCGGCGGCGGGGCGCCCGGCCGGCGCGGAAGACCCGGCCGGCGCCGCAGGCAACATCCGCAGCGTCCGCTCACCCACGAGCAGCTTGATGCCGATACCACCCGTGCGAACCACGGCGAAATGATCGCCCTTGAACTCCAGCGCGCCGGAAACGGAATAAATCACGGTCTCATTATACATCCACTTGCCAACCGGGCGCATTTCCGCTATCATACTTTCCATGCCAATCACCGCATCAGCCAAAAAGGCGCTCCGTCAGAACCATACCCGCCGGTCGCGGAATCTCGCCAAAAAAGAACAGTATAAAAAATTAGTGGTGAAATACCGCAAGCTCGCAGCCGCGAAGGCCCAGGAAGAAGCGCAAAAGCTGCTGCCGCTTGTTTTTAAGGCGCTCGACAAGGCCGCCAAATCGAACGTCATCGCCAAAAACAAAGCATCCCGCCTCAAATCACGCCTCGCTCAGCTGATCGCCAAGCCGACCAAAACATCTTCGTAATCCAGCTTCCCCGACTTCACGATGAAATCGTATTCCGCCATCACGGCGGTTTTTTCTTTCCATTGGGAGGCCAGAATATTGAAAATCTTTGCGGGCGGGTCGCCCGTCGAAAACAGCCGTTCGAGGGCGGCGAGGCGCGAGCGGACATCGTGGCTCCGTAAGCCCGTAAGGAGCGCCCAGTAATCAAGCGGCGTCTCGAGCCCGAGTTCGGCAATATCCGCAGCGCTAGCGCGCCCGAGCGAGCCGAGCTTTTCGAGCTCCGTCGCAAGCCCCCACGAATTGCCAGCGTAAACCGCGGCCAGCAGCCGCGCAGCCGGAACGGCAAGATCCACGCCGCAGCGCTTTGCTTCGACGGAAATGAAACCTTCCCACTCTGCGCCGGCGAGCGTTTCAAATTTCTGAAACCGCGCCGGTTTATCGATGAGAAACTGCAGCGCCTTTACCGGCTTGTCCCTCTCGGATAACAGCACGGTAAGACCGCGGTCATCGGTGAGAAGCGGCTTCAGCATCTTCGCAAGCGGCGCGGCCTCCACCTCCTCGAACGCGTTCTCGAGAACCGCAAGTCGAGCCGGTTCGAAAAGCGGCTGGTTCGCCGCAAATTCCGCAAACTCGTCCTGCCACCCCGTCCGAGACGCATCGAATACTTTGATCCCAAAATCGGATCGCTTCTTCCGAAATTCGCCAACCAGCTCCTGCTTTTTCCGTAGCCGGCGATAGTCATCCGGGCCATAGAGGAAAATAATCATGGCTTTATGGTAGCACGTTGTGGAAAACATCTTCTAGCATATATGCCGCCTATCAATTATAGTTGAATCAGGAGGCTGCAATGCATATTTCGACCATGGGAGCACTGGCCGAAAGGGGGTGGTCCCAAAATCTTTAAGAGGGTGGGTTAATAGCCCACTCGTTCGTCTTCCCCGGCCCGCGCGTTAGCGCGGGCCATTCTCATAATGATGGCTCAAACCCGGGCGGGACATTGCGAAACCGACCTTTCTTGGATACGATTGGTTTGTCGGATGACAGAATACCCGCGCGCTTAGCTCAGTGGCAGAGCAACTCGTTTACACCGAGTGGGTCGGGGGTCCGATTCCCTCAGCGCGCACAACGAACATTTTGTATCGAGGGGTAAGTTTAGTCGCCTCGGTTGCGCGACCAGGCTGCCCGAAGAGATTGTGCGGAAGCGAAGAACGCCGTAGTGAAAATCGCTGCGGCGTTCCGGTTCGGAGCTTTGTATTTTCTCTTGCGCCATTACCTCAGCCTTCAATGCAAGCACTTTGTTATCAAGGGTAAGCCTGCTTCTCAGATTCGTTGTCGGAGTTGATAACTATTGGGCGACGAAGGGGCGAAGAGGTCCGGATATGAAAAAGCCCGGGTCGCTGGTGAGCGCCCGGGCCTATCGGTCATGCTTTCTGTTTTGCTTGCAGTAACTCGCGCAGGAGGTTGGCGACCACTTCCGTTTCGATTTCGAATGTGACTGTCACCTTTGCGCGCGAGTCGCCATTTTTTGATGCGGATTCATGCGAGTCATCCTTTTGCGGGTTGTGCAGAATGCGATCGTCCAGCAAACACAGGATCTTTTCGGCCGCGGTACGGAAGCCGATACCGATTTCTTCCCAGCGGTGCACCGTCTGGACGACAACGCCGAGACGGCGGGCGAATTGGCTCCGCGTCATTCCGGCGGCTTCCCTGAAATCTTTCACGGCCGCGCCGAAGGATTTCTTCGCTGCGATGTCCGACGCGGAGGCGGAAAGTTTCTCGGTGAGTGCTTGGAGTTGCACAAAGCATTCTTGCGGAGTGATCATATGCTCCCCCTCAAACCCAAAGGGTCGGGATCGGAGAGGCACGAGGGATAGAGCATGCCCGCAACGGCGATCGCACAGGACGTTGTTGTCGTCGCGGTTTTGACCACGGAACATCCCATCTGATCCCAAAAAATTTTCAAATGGTGCATTATTGATGCCTACCTTTCTGAGGCAGAGTATATCGTTTTTGATTGACAAAGTCAACCATTTTCCGGTGAATTAGCATTCTAACTGCACAGTGGTTTGCAGGCTCATTGCACAGGCATTTTTCATGCTTCATGCTCCGAAGCATGTCATACACACGCATCAGAAAGGAGGATTGGTCGGTCATTGCCCGCGT
>JAJXYP010000066.1 GCA_021780545.1 bacterium | reverse complement strand
CCAGTAAAGGATAGGTTTCTTTAGACAGTAATTCGGCGAGTTTTTCCGCCGTTTTTTTGTTGCTAAACTGCAATCTTTTCCGCGAATGCCGAGGGCGGCATACTCAGAGCCGAATGAATCCTTGTGTGATTGTAATCCCATGCGGTGCGGTAGATTTCCGCCACGAGCTCGCCAAGGGTCTTGAACCGGCTGGGATCACCAAAATCCATCTTGAATTTGTCGTAGAACGACTCTTGGTATCCATTTTCCCACGGTGAGCCGGGGCGAGAACGCGAGATCGTAATGCCATACTGTTCGAGCATCGCGATGAATATTTTCGCTTCATACTCGCTCCCGTTGTCAGAATGGAAGATGAGTGGTCGCGGATGGTGGAAGAGCGCGTTCGCAAGTGTCTGCACCGTAAGTGGCGCTCCCTTGCGCGTCGCAACATGCAAACCCATCAAACGTCTCGTGAAAAGATCAATGATGGTGCTCACATAGATCTTCTTTCCGTGAAAGACGAGCTCAGTAAAGTCAGTCGCCCAGACGTGGTTTGCGTATGAGGGCATGATACCAAGCAGCAGGTTCGGGAAGTGGCGCCGCGCCTTTGATTTCTTGTATTTTCTGCCATGCCTGCGGTATGGCTTGATGCCGTAGATCCGCATCACTCGTTGCGCCCGGGGACGGGAAATGCCGAGGGCAATCGAGAGACGGCGAGAACCGTACGACGGATGCTCGTGCAGCACCTCTTCCATTCGAATCTTCAATGCCCAATCTTTCGCATCTTGTATTGCGACGTAGTAAAGCGATGAGCGCGAGACGCCCATGGCCCGAGCCATCGCGGATACATTTCTTTCTCGGCTCAATTCTTTTTTTGGGCCTGGGACAATTTGATCGTGAGCTCGCCGATCACCTCAAAGAGTTCCTTGTTCTGTTTCTGAAGGCGGGAGAATTCTCCCCATGACGGGGCACTGGTCGCTCCGGCGCCCAACCACCCGTAGATTGTCGTCTCGTGGACACCAGCATCTTTGGCCGCCTGAGATACGGAAATACCTTCTTCTTTCACGCGGCGAACAATTTCAGCTTTCACTTCTTTTGCCACCCGATATCCTTTTTTGTTAGCCATGACACAATGGTAATTTGTTTCGACCTTTGTGTCTAAATTATCCTATCCGGGTCATAAAATGGTTCACCACGCCACCAATCGCCGCGGAATGCAGAATGCCATTGGTCCCGTCGATTTGCTTGCGCCATTTCTTGAGGCTTTTGAAGCCGCGAAAGTTCTTGTAAAGTATTCAAAATGGGAGGATCTGTTCGATGTCATACAGCAGAACTATACTCCGCCCGGCAGAATGGATCGCGCTAATCCGCGCAATTCCTGGGTCATTCTTAGCAAGTCCATATTATCAATCGCAAAATATGTCGAGCGATTCAAGTCAATCGATGATTTCGACATATACGTCGGCAAGTTTTTTACGGATACTCCAGACACAAGATGGGCCTTGCCGCTCGTTCTTGGAGAGGAGATTTTCGGATATCGCTTTGCGCTTGCATGTGATCTTATAAAAGAAAATATTTCCCCGGAATTCGCAAAACCAGATGTTCATATCAAGGCAATTTTTATCGGGATAGGGAAATCGGAAAAAGATGCCAGCGACTATCAGGTTTTTCGCGATGTGGTTGAATTTGCAAAATCTATTTCGCAAACGCCGTATGCGGTCGACAAACTGTTTTGGCTTATTGGCAGCGGAAAATTCTATCTAAGTGGCATTAAGGTAGCAACAAATCGGCAGGCATTTATAGATCGCATTAACACCCCTGAGGGAAAGTTATTGTAGGTTTCTCAATCTGCCGCAACCGTTGATGTATAAGAACAAACCCCATGAACATCCTTATTGGTCTGCGTTCAAATATGAGAATATAAAAACATAGGAAGCAAGGGGGTCACCCCCGATATTTTGAGCTGAATGTAGCCCCACGGGGAATCGAACCCCGATTTACGCCGTGAAAGGGCGCCGTCCTAGCCATTAGACGATGAGGCCACGCGCGGGAACCGACGGTAATCCGGTCCGGCGACTTTGGTATTGTACGGGCTTGCGGCCGGTTTGGCAATATAATCGCGGCACGCATTCGTGCCGGCGGTATCCGTCCGATTACCATCCGCGCCGGCTTGATCCGCTGAGCATGCCTAACCAGCGTCCGCCGCCGCCCGTCGTTTTATACGACGATCCGTACAAAATGCTTCTTGCCGATTTTGAGAACCAGGGGAGCGTTGACTGTGGCTGTCGGGTCATTGATGCGTTTATCGGTTTCGAGGTTGTGGATTGCGCCGTCCGTGAAAAGGCGCCGCGCGGCGGTTTTTGACGGGGCGAACCCGTTGGCGACGATGGTATCGATGAGCGGCGATCCTTTTTTTACCTTAATCTGCGGGAGTGAATCGGGGATCCGCCGTTCGCTGAATGCGGCTTCCCATCCGGCGCGGGCGGCCGTTGCGGCCGCGGCGCCGTGGTACATCCGGACGAGTTCGTGGGCGAGTTCGAGCTTGAGCGTTTTGGGATTTTCGCCGTCCACGAGGCGGCGGCGCTTCGCATCGATTTCCGGGAGAGAGAGCCGCGTGCAGTCGATGAAGGTCTGGATGATTCCTTCATCGGGTAGCGCCATCGTTTTGCCGAACATTTCCGCGGGCGGTTCGTTGAGGCCGATGCCGGTGCCCAAGCTCTTGCTCATCATCTTTTCCCCGGTGGCCGGATTGACGAGCAGGGTGGTGGTAAGCACGAATTTTTCGCGCTGCTTATAGCGTTCGACGAGCGTCCGGCCGGCGAGCATGTTGAAGGTTTGATCCGTGCCGCCGATTTCAAGGTCGACGTCCATCGCGACGGAATCATACCCCTGCATCAGGGGATAGAAGAATTCGTGGACGAAGAGGGGCTTGCCTTCGGCGATCCGTTTTTCGAACATGTCGCGTTCGAGCATCTGTTGAACGGTGAAATTCGAAGCGAGGCCGATGACGTCCTCGAAGGTGAGCTTGGAGAGCCATTCGCTGTTGAATTTGAAGGCGACGGGATTTTCGGCGTTTTTGAAATCGAGGACCTTTCCGATTTGCTCCTTGAAGGTTGCGAGGTTGTGGCGCACTTCGTCGCGAGTAAGCGGCTGCCGCGCTGATTTTTTGTCGCTCGGATCGCCGATCATGGCGGTGAAATCGCCGACGAGAACGACGATGCGGTGGCCGAGCTTCTGGAACCGCTCGAGGACGAGATAGTTCGTCGAATGGCCGATGTGGACGTAGGGAGCCGTGGGGTCGATGCCGACGTAAATCGTAAGCTTCCTTCCGGAGCGGAGGGCGGAGCGGAGGGCGGAGCGGTCTGGATAGATGGCTGCGACCGAGCGGGTCAGCGCTTCTTCGATGGCTGCGTCGCGCGTATTCAAGCGTGGCATAGCCGTATCATACCGCGTTCCGCCGTTTTTCTGAAGACCCGGCGCCGGGCGGGAGATAATTCAGCCAGTATAGTATAATAGAGGCATTCGATCATGTATGAGCTCAAATATGAGTTGAAAACAGGCGTATTTGAAGGGCCGCTTGAAAAGCTCCTCGAGCTCATTGAGGCGCAAAAAATGGACGTGGGAGAGGTCAGTATGGCCAAGGTGACCGATGATTTCCTCCGCTACCTGGAGACGCTGCGGACCGCGCCGGAGGATCTGCGCGTGATCGCCGATTTTATCGCCATTGCGAGCCGGCTGATATTTTTGAAGTCAAAATATCTCCTGCCGTGGCTCGAATTGACGGACGAGGAAGAAGCGGACATTAAAGATCTTGAGGATCGGCTGAAACGGTATCAGGCGCTCAAGCCGGCGTTTCGGAATCTGAACCGGCTATGGGCAGAACGGCATACGTCGTACAGCCGGCCGTATTTCCTGGGGCGCGGAACGGGACTCGGGCCGGGGCAAAAGGTGTTCTATCCGCCGCAGGATCTTACGGCGGCCGATATGGCATCGTCGCTTCGCCGGCTTCTCGAAACGATCAGGACGTTCGAGCTTGAAACGCAGACCGTGAAGGAAACCATTGTGACGCTCGAAGAAAAAATCACCGAAGTGATGTCGCGTGTGGAGCGGGAGGGATCGATGCGGTTCGGCGGCGGGGGATCGCTTGATGCTGCGACCCGGTCGGAAATGATCGTGGTATTCTTGGCCATTCTTCACCTGGCCCGCGAGCAGCTCATTTTTCTGGAGCAGGCGGCGCATTTTTCTGATATAATGGTGAAGAAAAAATAATGGAGGATCTTGAACAAAAACTGGCGTCCCTGGAGGCGCTCCTCTTTGTCCACGGGGAGCCGGTTCCGAACCGCAAAATCGAATCCGTGCTTGGCGTCGACGCGGCGGCGGGCGAAATACTGATCGCCGAGATGAAGCGCCGGCTCGAAGACGAAGGGCGGGGCGTACAACTGATCGCCGGCGGGGGGAAGGTTCAACTCGTCACAAAGCCGGCGTTCAATGGGATTCTCGAGCATTTCGTGCGTGAAGAGCTGTCGGAGGATTTGACGCCGGCATCGCTTGAGGCGCTTTCGATCGTTGCGTACCTCGGTCCCGTCTCGCGCGCGAAAATCGAATACCTGCGCGGCGTAAATTCCCTGGTCATCTTGCGGAGTCTCATGATTCGCGGGCTTATCGAGCGGATTCCCGATCCCGAACATCCGGCCGTGTTTCTCTATCAGCCGACGTTTGATTTTTTGAAGCAGCTTGGATTGCAGAACAAGGAAGACCTGCCGGATTTCGCGAATTTTAAAAATCTGGTAACTTCATTTGAAGCAAAAGTGGCGGGGGGTGCGGCAGCGGAAACCAGCGCCACCGAACCTCAAACATGAAACGCCCGCCTGCCGCCGCCGTAATTCTTATGGCCGCCGCCGCGGCGCTTTTATGGCATATGGCATATCCGTCGTTTATTCCGTCTCGTAGCTCGGTGGTCGCGGGGACGGCCGATGCCGTGGCGAATGCGCCGGCAATCATTGCGTCTCCGCCGCCCGCCGTTTCGGCGGTTGGTACTGCCGCCGCCGGAACGGGAGTTTCGGGCGCCGCCGGGCAGCCCGTTGCTGTATTGCCGCCCGGTGTCGCGGCGGCGAACCCGCCCGGCGTCGACGACGAGGAATCGCTGGTTGCCGATCTTGGCACCGGCCAGGAATATGTGAGCGTGAACGCCGGCGAGCGTTGGCCGCTTGCTTCGGTGAGCAAATTGATGACGGCGGTCGTGGCGAGCCAGGTGCTCAATCCTTCGGATCGAATCACGATCACGCAATCCATGATTGATGCCGACCCGACCGAGCGGATTCTTCATGTGGGCGATGTCTACACGGTTGCGAATCTGATGTATATCATGCTTCTGCCGTCGAATAACGTCGCCGCGGAGGCCTTCGCGCAGTATTATGGCCGGGCGCGGTTTTTGGCAGCCATGAATGCGCAGGCGCAGGCGTGGGGGATGACCAATACTTATTACGACGATCCATCGGGATTGTCGGCGGGGAACGAATCAACCGCGGACGATCTCCTGAAACTCGCGCGGCATGTGTACGGCGAATATCCGCAGATTCTTGCCGTTACGCGCACGCCTTCCATTACGCTGACGAATCTTGCGACGGGTCAGCCGGTTATGGTGCGGAGCATCAACGCTTTTGCCGGCACTCCGGGCTTTATCGGCGGCAAGACCGGCTATACCGACCAAGCCGACGGCAACCTGCTTTCCATTTTTTCCTATCACGGCCGGGCGATCCTCGTGCTTGTCATGGGCGTCAGCGACGCGGTCCGTTTCAGCGCGGCTCAGACGCTTTTCGATTGGTTTAAGCAAAATAACCTCTGACCATCAAAATCCATGGGTTTCCATTCCGAGCTGGTTTCGCAAACGGTCCGCGTGATGATCCTCGCAACGGTCGCGTTTCTTGCCGCGCTCGTGGTGACGCCGCTCTGGGAACGGTTTCTCCGCGCGCGGGGGTTTGGGAAGCAGCTGCGCGAGTCAAAGGATGCGCCGGTATTTTATGAATTGCATAAGAAGAAGATCGGCATACCGACGGGCGCCGGCGTCATTATCTGGACGACCGTACTCCTCCTTGCGCTCGTTTTTGACTTGCTGAACCACGCTTTCGACGGATTCTGGCATTATTTAAGTTTCGTCGACCGCCGCGAGACCTATCTGCCGCTCGCCGCGCTCTTTCTGGCGGGCGTCGTCGGTTTCATCGACGACTGGTTTAATGTTTTAAGAATCGGCGGCGGCGCGGGCGGCGGGCTTAAGGTGAGGCATAAATCCGTTTTCTATCTTGTTGCCGGAGCTGTCGGCGCTTGGTGGTTTTACTTCCGGCTCGGCTTCGACATTCTCAATGTCCCGCTCATCGGGAATGTGACGATCGGCTGGTGGTATATTCCGATTTTCATTTTCATCGTATTCGCTTCGGCGTTTTCGGCCAACGAGACCGATGGGTTGGACGGTCTTTTGGGCGGCGCGGCGCTTTTCGCGTTCGTGGCGCTTACCGTCGTTTCGTTCGTTCTCGGCCGGTACCAGCTTGCCGCGATGGGCGGCATGATGATTGGTGCGCTGCTCGCTTTTCTCTGGAGCAATATCTATCCCGCCCGATTTTTCATGGGCGATACCGGCTCTATGTCGCTCGGCATCACGATCGGCGTCCTGGCGATGCTGACAAACA
>JAJXYP010000074.1 GCA_021780545.1 bacterium | reverse complement strand
ATTCGATGTGCCCCTCATAACAAACTCCTTTTTTCTGGCTTCTGGCTATTATGAAATTTTAACCAAGCGCCGTGCACATTATACCATTATAATTGGTATAAAGTCAATCACTTGTAATTTTCATTATAATATGCTACCATTCCTACAATGGGCTCAATAGAGGATATTCGAAAGCAACAACAAGCTGCCCGGCGAGAACAAAACCCGACGGCGAAAAAACCGGATGAAGGACCGACCATCAAGGAGATTTTGGCCAGCAAGGAAAAGTCGGAGCTATTCGGTTTTTACCTCGACCAAGACAACGAAACAGATCTCGGAATCCGTTTGAAGCGTGGCGATACCTTCGACGAAGAAGAGTTGAAAGATCTTGAGCGCCGCCGCGCCGATTTTGTGAACGCTCTCGATCAGGCAAAAAACGTCGGCGAAGCCCTCGATTCCATTCCGATGGATGAGATCGTGGCATTATCGCCCGGTTTAAAAAAATTCCAGGCGATTGGCGGCCCGGATGCGATCCGGAACGCCATCATCCGGAGCCTTCCCCGCGTAGCAATAACCGACCGCGAGCGATTTCTGAACCTGAACGAGAAAATCACTGCCTGGAACGAGACGCAAAAGACCGTGGCGGCCCAAAACGAAGAAATTAAAAAAGTCTGCAAGAAATATCGGATTACCGAAGGAGAGTTCACAAAAACAATGAGCGAGGATAATTACGATGAACTTTATACTTTGATTCGATCCCGGATGAGCTTCTTTAAAAAGATGTGGAATACAAAATCCCGGCTTGCGGGAAAGGCCGATCTTCACAAGGGATCGGCAATAAAAGCATATATCGCGAAAATCGACTCCGACCTTGGCAATATCGGCGGCGTCCTCGCGCTTTCCTTGACTGAAAACAAGACCTTAAACGCCGCTTTTATGGCAGAGGTGACGGGACAGAAAAATGAAAAACCGGAACGGGGAACGAGCTTTACCGAATTCAAAAAACCCGGGGAGGATGAAAAAGACGGCGTAAAAGATGACTGGGAGATATTCCGTCTGGACTGGAAGCAAAAATATGGCTACGATCCAGAAAACGCATCACCAGAAAAATTCGACACCGCGTACTATACATTCAAAGCGAATCAGATATCGAAAGCCGGCCTGAGAGAAACGAATACATTCTGGGGATGGGTAAACTTAAAAATTTTGGGTGGGTTCATTGATTCGATCATAAAGACCAAAAGGCCGACATCGGCTCCGAAACATACCCCTCCGCCAGCTCCGAAACCAGCTTCGGCTCCGGGTCCAACGCCCGGGAAACCGATCCCCGGAAAACCAACACCATGAACGATTCCTTACCGCCGGATATTTCAGAACAGCTTATCAAATTCGCCGAGAGCGGCGACGAGGCCGGAGCTCGCAATTTCCTGCTCGACAATCTCGATAAACTTTCGCCGGAAACACGGGATGAACTCGCTATGATTCTTTTTGATGAGGCGCTCGACGCGAAATTCAAACGAGATTCGGCCGCACGGGAGATCAAAGAACAGGGCGTTCAAATGATCCATGAACTCGAGCAACAGAGGAACGAGCTTGATGACCGGCTAAAACTCGGGGAAATCAAGAAATCTATCTAGACGACTAATCGCCGAGGCGCGATAGCATACCATAGAAAACGGAGCAATGGATTTAACGTAGTCCGTGCTCCGTTTTTCTTTTTGTGCTATACTGTGGGCAATAATGCGGCGATTGACCCTGCAGACACCGCTCTACGAAGCCCTCGGCGCCAAATCGCCCTACCTGAGGCGACTCGAGGCGCTTGGCGTTAAAACCGTCGGCGACTTACTCTGGCACTTTCCGGCCCGCTACGAGGATTATTCCAAGGTCTACCGTATTGACGAACTGGAACCGGGCCAGTCGGCGACGATCCAGGCGGCCGTCGAAGACCTGAAAGTCCGCCGGACGCGGCGCGGCATGGCAATTGTCGAAGCTGATCTCGCCGACGAACACGGCGGGGTGATCCGGGCGGTATGGTTCAATCAGCCGTTTCTCGCACAGACGCTCCGACCCGGCCGCGTCGCAAACTTCGCCGGGAAGATTTCTCAATCCGAAGAGGGAGAGCTCTACCTCAACCATCCCACGTACGAGGTCCTACGGGCTTCCTTGCGGGCGGACGGCACGCCGGCGACCCGGCACACCGCCCGGCTCGTGCCGGTCTACCCCGAAACCCGGGGTTTGACCTCCCGCGGCATCCGCTTCGTCATGCAGAATATTTTGCGCCGAGCGCCGCTCCTCAAGGAATGGCTGCCGGAATCGACGCTCGCATCATTCGGATTCCCGGAAATTAACCGGGCGCTTGCGGCAATCCACTTCCCTGCCGCCATCGAACACGCGACGATCGCCCGCCGCCGTTTCGATTTTGAAAATATTTTCCTGCTCCATCTTTTCAACTTTGAGCAAAAACTGAAAATGGCAGCGGAGAAAGCTTCCGCGCTCGCCGCGGACATCGAAAAATTGAAGACCGTTATGGCCGGTTTGCCCTTCGAGCTCACCACATCCCAGAAACGAGCCCTCTGGGAAATCATCCGCGACCTTGAAAAGCCCCGGCCGATGAACCGGCTCCTGCAGGGCGACGTCGGCTCCGGAAAAACGGTCGTCGCCGCGCTCGCGGCTCTCGTAGCCGCGGACAACGGCCGCCAAACGGCTTTCATGGCGCCGACCGAAATCCTGGCCCGTCAGCACTTTGAAACGATGATCCGGCTCCTCGCCCGCCCCGGCTCGGCAACCCCGGCCATCGGACTGCTGACAGCGGGCGAATCGAGAATCCACTACGAGCCCGGCGTCGAAGCGACGGTGACGAAAGACGCATTCCGCAAAAAAACTGCTGCGGGAGAAATCACGATCTTGTTCGGTACGCACGCTCTCATCGAAAAATCAGTTTCGTTCCGGGACCTTGCGCTCGTCGTTATCGACGAACAGCACCGCTTCGGCGTCCGCCAACGCCAGGCGCTGCTGCGAAGCATGGCGGGGACTTCCGGCCTTACGCCGCATCTCCTCAGCATGTCGGCGACGCCGATCCCCCGGACGCTCATGCTCACGGTGTTCGGCGACCTCAGTCTGTCGCTTATCGGCGAACTTCCCTCGGGCCGGCAGCCGATCGAAACCCGGATCGTGTCGCCCCTCGAGCGCCAGTCCGCCTACGATCTCATCCGCAGCGAAATCGCCTCCGGACGCCAGGCGTTCGTCGTCTGTCCGCGGATCGAAAAAGAAAACGATGAAAGCGGTACGACGACAGGAACTGCCCCCAAAAACGGGGCAAAAAAACCGGCCGGAGCGGCAAAGCGGCCGGGAGGCGGAAGTCCGAAAGGCACAGAACTGAAGTCGGTGATAGAAGAATATGAAAAACTTTCAAAAACCGTCTTTCCGGACCTGCGAATCGCCATGCTGCATGGCCAGATGAAACCGAAAGAAAAGGAAGCGGTCATGGCCCGCTTTAAGACGGGAGACATCAACCTCCTGGTATCGACGTCGGTCATCGAAGTCGGCGTCGACATCCCGAACGCCACGATCATGATGATTGAAAGCGCAGAGCGTTTCGGGTTGGCCCAGCTCTACCAATTCCGCGGCCGCGTCGGCCGCGGCGGCAATCGCTCGTACTGCCTACTCTTCACCGATGCCACCTCGGAATCGGCAACCGCCCGTCTGCGGGCGATTATCGAAGCCCACAACGGATTTGAGCTGGCCGAAAAAGACCTTGAATTGCGGGGCCCCGGCCAATTTTTCGGCGATATCCAGACCGGATTCCCCGATGCCGCGATGGCAGCCCTCCAGGACACCGATCTCGTCCGGCAATCGCGCGAGGCGGCGGCGGCAGTCCTCGCGGCCGATCCCGCCCTTGCCTCCTACCGCGAACTTAAACACCGCTTCGAAACGTTCAAAAAATCGGTGCACCGCGAATAGCCGAAACTGCGCCGTATAAACCTGCGGCAGGAGGCGGCGCGGCAAGCGGAATGCGCGACGACGCGGCCGCGGATGTTTACGCGAATGTCCGGCGGCGGCGCAGCGCCTTGTGGTATCCAATCGCAAACCGATGCGCTTCGTTGCGGACCCGAATCAGCGTCTCCTTGGACACGCCGCGCGGAATGGCGCCTAGGATATCGTTGCGTTTGCGTTCCGGGCCCTTCGCGATGCCAAGCACTGGAATCCTCAGACCGGCGCGCATCAGCACTTTTTTCGCGGCGTTCGCCTGCGCAAGTCCTCCGTCGACAAGAATCAGATTGGGTAAGCGCCATCCGCCCGCAAAGCCGCGATGGCGAAATCGGCGCGCGAGCACCTCGGTCATCATGCCGACATCGTTCGGCTGGAATACGGTGCGAATTTTAAACTTTCGATACGAGGATTTGTCCGGCGCGCCGTCTTCGAACACCACCATCGAACCGACCGCCGACGTGCCGGAAATATTCGATATATCGTATCCTTCGATGCGGTACGGCGCGCCGGAGGAATCCGGTCCCCCGGCCGTAAACGGCGACGGCGCAGCCTGCTTTGCCGCTGCGGCGGGCGCTATCCCCGATTTCTTTCCCTCCGCCGGAGCAACTCCGTCCCCGACCGTCGCAATGTCCCGGCCTAATTCGGCGTCCGCGATGAGCGCCGTGTCCCGAATATGCCGCAGCGCAAAGAGCTGCCGCCGGAGCGCCGCCGCCCGTTCGAAATCGAGTTTCCTGGCAGCTGCTTCCATATCCCGCTCAACGGCCCGAATAACGCGCTCTTTTTTCCCCTCGAGGAACAGTTTCAGCCGCGCGATGTTCTTTGTATACGCCGCGCGCGAAACGACCCCAATGCAGGTTCCGGGACAAAGGCCGATCTCGTAATCGAAACAGGGTCGGCGCATCCGGCCGAAATCCGCCGAATCATGCGTGCTCCAGGGAAAAATCTTCCGTAAAATCTTGAGCGCCGCGCGCGCGTTCGAAGCCGAAGGAAACGGTCCATAGCGCTTCCCCGAAAATCCGTCACTGCCACGGAGCAGTATTACCCGCGGATACGCCTCGCGCGTGATACCGGCATAGAGAAACGATTTGTCATCCTTTTCCTTGATGTTATACGGCGGATTCATCCGGCGGATCAAATCCGCTTCGAGAATCAACGCCTCGAGCGCGCTATCCGTGCAGCGGAAATCGATTTCGGCGATTTTTCCGACCAGCGCCTCGATCCGCCGGTCGTGCGGACGCTCAAAATAGCTTGAAACGCGGCGCCGCAAACTGACGGCCTTGCCGACATACAGCACCCGCCCGGCGGAATCCTTCATGATGTACACGCCAGGCGTTTCGGGCAAGGTCCGGTACTCCTCCCGTTTCATGGCGCCCGCTTTAGCACCGGTTTCAGGTATCGTCCCGTGGCGCTCGCCGCGAGCCGCGCCACCTCTTCCGGCGTTCCAGCGCCGACGAGCGATCCGCCGCGAGCGCCGCCCTCGGGGCCAAGATCGATGACCCAATCAGCCGTTTTGATGACGTCCAGGTTGTGCTCGATGACGACAACCGTATTCCCCCGATCGACCAGGCGCTGTAAAACCTTGATCAGCTGGTCGATATCCGCAAAATGGAGGCCGGTCGTCGGCTCGTCGAGCAGATAAAGCGTCCGCCGCGTATCCCGTTTCCCGAGTTCGGCAGACAGCTTGATCCGCTGAGCCTCGCCGCCCGAAAGCGTCGTCGCTGACTGGCCAAGCTCGAGATACCCCAGCCCGACCTCCTCGAGAATCGTCAGCTTTTCATACAGCCACGGAATATCCTCGAAGAACGTCACCCCCTCTTCGACCGTCATCTTTAAAATATCGTAAATATTCTTGCCGCGGTATTCGACCTCCAGCGTTTCGCGGTCAAAACGCTTTCCCTTGCACACGTCGCAGCTGACGTACACGGTCGGCAAAAAATGCATCTCAATCGCAATCGTGCCATGCCCCTCGCAATTTTCACAGCGTCCGCCGGGAACGTTGAAACTGAACCGGCCCGGCTTGTAACCGCGGACTCGCGCATCTTCGGTAGACGCGAACAAATCGCGGATGTGCGTCCAGGCGCCGACATACGTCGCCGGATTGGACCGCGGCGTCCGCCCAATCGCCGACTGGTCAATGTTGATGATCCGATTGATATACTCGAGACCCAAAATCGACTGATGGCTCCCCGCCTTGTGATGCGCATGATTCAGCTTATCGGCAACCGCCTTATAAAGCACATCGTACACGAGGCTGGATTTTCCGGAGCCAGAAACGCCGGTCACCGCCGTAAAGCGCCGCAGCGGAATGTCGACATCGATGCCCTTCAGGTTGTTCGCCCTCGCGCCGCGGATTTTGAGCCGCTCAAGCTTCGCCGTCACGGGCCGCCGATTCTCGGGCACGGTGATAAACTGCTTTCCCCGCAGATACTGGAGTGTAAGCGAATCCTGTTTGGGATCCTTCAAAATATCCGGCAGGGGGCCTTTTGCCACCACCGATCCGCCATGGACGCCGGCAGCCGGGCCGATATCCACCAGATAATCCGAAGCGCGAATCGTGTCCCCGTCGTGCTCGACGACGATGATCGTATTTCCAAGATCGCGGAGATCCTGCAGCGTTTTGATGAGCTTCTCGTTGTCCCGCTGATGAAGCCCGATCGTCGGTTCGTCGAGAATATAGAGCGTTCCTACAAGCCGCGACC
>JAJXYP010000043.1 GCA_021780545.1 bacterium | reverse complement strand
TACCTGAACGACCTCCTTGGCGAACACCTGAAAGTCATAAGCCAGCTGGAAGATTACCGCGAAGCTGTGCGCGACTTCGAAGACACCAACAACCAGCTGATGAATCTCAAAATCAACGGCGTCATGAAAACCTTCACCTCGCTCTCCTTCCTCACATTCCCCTTCATGCTCCTCGCCGCCCTCTTCAGCATGCGGACCGCCGATACCCCAATCATCGGCCTTCCACACGCTTTCTGGATCATCGTCGGCGTCATGGCTGTCGGCATGATCGTCCTCTCCGCCTATTTCCGAACCAAGCGCTGGTTCTAACGGCGCGGGATCATTACTTCGCCGGAAGGACATGCCGCAATCAAAGCCGGGCGGCAGACGGTAGCCCCGTGCGGTAATATCGGCTATACTGAATCCGCGAACCCAACGCGGGATTCGTACAGTGGCAGTACGCTTGCTTCCCAAGCAAGAGACACGAGTTCGATTCTCGTATCCCGCTCAAAATGTTCCATTTTGATTCTCGCAGATACTAACCATGAAAACCGTTGCGTCCAAATATATGACCGCAGAAGAATTAAAAATGTCAAAGCGCTGTTTTTGAAATAGGTTCTATGCGAATGCCTTCCCCGGCTTCCACGGAACACCGAGATGCGGCAGCAAATACCGATCGAGGCCCCACCAGCCAGCGTTCCGCCAGGCGAGGACAAGAAAAAGTTCGAGGATAAGGAGCATCGGATTGATGCTCACGGTGCCGGCAAAAAGATAGTTGGCGTTCATGAACGCTCCGAAAAACGCGGCGATGCCGGTGAAGAGGCCGAGAATCAGCCCGGCGCCGACGGCGATTTCGCCGAATGTGACGAAGTACGAAAGCAGCACCGGATGGTAGAGCGCCACGTTCTGAATGAAATAAGCGTACCAGGAAGAAACGTCGGCGTGCTGGCCCTGCGCTTTGCCAAGAGCGCCCCTCAAGAATCCCTGAACGGCGGCTCCCGCCTGCGGACCGATCCAAGCCGGGCTGGTGAACTTTTCCCAGCCAGCCATAAGCCACTGCCAACCGGCATAGACGCGAATGAGGAGCCAGAGCCACGCGATCCGGGTGTCGCCGAAGAAAAATTTCGAGGCTTTCGGCTCGGGGATATCGACGGTTACCATATAAGCGCATCATACCACAAAAAAACCACCGGAAATCCGGCGGCTGTGGAAAACAACGCAACGGCCGGGGCGAGCGTTCCCGTCCGTCCCTGCGCCCGCATTTTTTGTTATTCCCTATCGCTTTTTCCCTTCAATGATAAGTTGAGCCACGTTCTGCGGCGCCGGCTCATAGTGATCAAATTCCATCGTGAAACTGCCGCGGCCCTGCGACATCGAACGCAGCTCGGTCGCATAACCGAACATTTCGGAAAGCGGCACCTGGGCATCGATGACCTTCAGTCCGGGCCGGTCGGACAGGCCCTCGATACGGCCGCGCTTCGCGTTCAGATTTCCCGTCACTTCACCCAGAAAGTCGGGCGGAACAAGCACCTGAATTTTCATGATCGGCTCAAGGATGACCGGCTTTGCCCGCTTCGCCGCTTCCTGAAATGCCATCGAACCGGCAATTTTGAAAGCCGCCTCCGACGAGTCGACTTCGTGAAACGAACCGTCGTAGAGCGTTGCCTGGACGTCGACCATCGGATAACCGGCGACAACGCCCTTGTCGAGCGCTTCACGGATGCCCTTTTCGGTCGGCGCGATAAACTCGCGCGGGATGACGCCGCCCTTAATCTCATCGAGGAATTCAAAGCCCTGTCCGCGCTCGAGCGGCTTCACGCGCAGCCGGACGTGGCCATACTGTCCGCGGCCGCCGGACTGGCGGATGTACTTTCCCTCCGCCTCCGCTTCGCCAAGGATGGTTTCCTTGTACGCCACCTGGGGCCGGCCGACATTCGCTTCGACGCCGAACTCCCGCTTCATGCGGTCGACGATGATATCGAGGTGGAGCTCGCCCATGCCGGAAATGATCGTTTCTCCGGTGTCCGGATCGCCCGCGACGCGGAACGTCGGATCTTCCTCCGCCAGACGGTGGAGCGCGGTGCCCATCTTCTCCTGGTCGGCTTTCGTCTTCGGCTCGATACGGATGCCGATGACCGGCTCCGGAAAAGTGATCTTCTCGAGAACAACGGGGCTCTGAGGGTCGCAGAGCGTGTCGCCCGTCGTCGTGTTTTTGAGCCCCACGACAGCGGCGATTTCTCCGGCATAAATCTCCTCGACTTCCTCGCGTTGATTGGCATGCATCCGCACGATGCGGCCGATGCGCTCCTGAACGCCCTTGGTTGAATTATAAATATAAGAACCGCGCTTCACGACACCGGCATAGTTCCGGAAAAAAGCCAGGCTGCCAACGAAAGGGTCGGTCGCGATCTTGAAGGCCAGTCCGGTGAAGGGCTGGGCATCATCGGCCGGTCGGATAATCTCGGCGCCGGTTTTCGAATCGATGCCTTTGACCGGCGGCAGATCGAGCGGCGACGGCAAATATTCGATGACGGCGTCAAGCACGAACTGCACGCCCTTGTTCTTCAATGCCGAACCGCAGAACACCGGCACGATGCGGTTTGCGATCACCGCCTTGCGGAGCGTCGCCCGAAGCGTGTCGAGGCCGATCTCCTGCCCGTCAAGGTACGCCGTCATCACCGCGTCGTCGTTCTCGGCGATTTTCTCAATAAGTTCATGCCGCGCCTTCTCCACCTCCGCCTTCATATCGTCGGGAACCGGCATCTCGATGATGTTCTCGCCATGGTCGCCCTCGAAGCCGTACGCCTGGTTGCGGAGTAGGTCGACGACGCCGCGGAAGTCGCCCTCGAGGCCAATCGGCAGCTGAACCGGAATCGCGTTCGGCGTCAGACGATCGATAATCGACTGAAAGCTTCCGGTGAAGCTGGCGCCCATCCGATCGAGCTTGTTGATAAAACAGATGCGGGGAACATGATATTCGTCGGCGTAGCGCCAGTTGGTTTCCGACTGGGGCTCGACGCCCGCAACGCCGTCAAAAACGACGACCGCCCCGTCGAGGACGCGGAGCGAACGCTTCACCTCTACGGTGAAATCGATATGCCCCGGCGTGTCAATCAGGTTGATACGATGTTCGAACTGTTTGCGATCGGCGCCGCCGCGATAGGTTGGGGTCCAGAACGCGGTCGTAGCGGCGGACGTGATCGTAATCCCCCGCTCGCGCTCCTGTTCCATCCAGTCCATCACGGTATCGCCCGTGTGCACCTCGCCGATCTTGTGCGAAACGCCGGTATAAAAAAGAACCCGCTCGGACACCGTGGTTTTGCCGGCATCGATATGCGCAATGATGCCGATATTACGAATCTTGTCGATAGGGTAGGTGCGGGCCATGTCGGTGGTATGACGGCTACCGGGCGAAATGGGCGAATGCGCGGTTCGCTTCCGCCATGCGGTGGGTGTCCTGCTTCTTCTTGATGGCGGCTCCTTCGTTCTTGGCGGCCGCAATCAACTCTTCCGCAAGCTTGTCGGCCATCGGCTTCCCTTTCTTCGAACGGGCGGCGCCGATGATCCAGCGAACGGCGAGCATGAAACGGCGCTCCGGACGAACCTCCCGCGGCACCTGGTAATTCGCGCCGCCGACGCGCCGCGACGCCACCTCGAGCATCGGCGAGGCGTTTTCGATCGCCTTCTCGAACACCGTAATCGGATCCTCCTTGGTCGCCTGTTTCACCTTTTCAAGCGCGCCGTAGACCACGCGCTCAGCGGTCGATTTCTTTCCGTCATGCATGACATAGTTGATGAAACGTCCCAGCTCAACGCGCCCGTGAACGGGATCCGCCGTATAGTACTTCTTATAAACTCGCTTTTTGCGCATGATGGAAAATAATGATGATAATCGGTTATTTCGGCTTCTTGGCTCCGTACTTCGAGCGCTGCTGTTTTCGGCCGTCGACGCCCGTTGCGTCAAGCACGCCGCGGACGATGTGGTACCGCACGCCCGGCAAATCCTTCACGCGGCCGCCGCGGAGCATGACAATCGAATGCTCCTGCAGCTGGTGGCCTTCGCCCGGAATGTAGGCGGTCACCTCCATGCCGTTCGTCAGCCGCACGCGGGCCACTTTTCGGAGCGCCGAGTTTGGTTTCTTCGGGGTCGTCGTAAACACCTTCACGCACACGCCCCGCTTGAAGGGCGATGCGGAATCAACCGGGCGGTTGCGCAGCGTATTGAAATAATACGACAACGCCGGCGACTTCGTTTTCGCCAGGTTCGGATGACGCCCCTTCTTAATCAATTGTCTGATAGTTGGCATAGGAATGCTCAAAGATTGTAGGGTATGCCGGTCCGGATGTCAAACCTTTTTCCCTTCCGCGGCGACGAGCATCGGACTCGCGATAAAAATCGAGGAATAAATGCCGGTTGTTACGCCGACGAGAAGCGTCAGAACGAAATACCAGAGGCCGGCCGGCCCGACAAAAAGCAGCGCAAGAAGCACGAGGATCAGCGTGAGCGAGGTGTTGATCGAGCGGGCCAGCGTCTGGTTGACGCTCGCGTTCACGATCTGCTCGAAGGGCTCTTTGCCGCGGCGCACCAGGAGGTTTTCGCGGACACGGTCGAAGACGACGATCGTGTCGTGGACCGAAAAACCCATGACAACGAGGAGCGCCACAATGAAATCGCTGTTTATTTCGACGTGAGCAAAATGACCGAGCACCGCCAAAAGTCCCGCCGGAATCGAAACGTCGTGGAAGAGCGTGAGAAGGGTAATCCAGCCGTACTTCCACGAACTGACTGGACGCGATGCCTTGCGGAACGCGTACGCGATGTAAAGCGAGATGCCGATAATGACCAGCACGAGCGCAATCAGGGCGTTCGTGCGAAGCGAGGCGCCGACCGACGGACTGATCGACTGGAAGCTCAGCTCGGCGAACGACGGCCACCGGCTCTTGAGAAGCGCCGCGTCCGTCTGGTGAGCCGCTTCACTAATGCTCGAGAACGTCGCGAGGAAGGTCTGATGCTGCGCATCGTAGCTCACCGCCGCATCGGTGAGTTTCAGGTTGTTCACGAAGAAGGCCTGCACGTCGGAGAGCGTCGGCGCATCGGCCGCCGCGGAAAATTCCCACTGTGTGCCCCCCTTGAATTCCGCGCTTTCGCGAAACCGCCAAACGCCGATTGCCACAAGCGCCGCGCCGACCAGGATGGCGGAAATCGTGAACCAAATTTTGCGGTGTCCCGTGATATTAAGCATGGCTCGGTTTTGGTAATTCTTTCATGAATGTCCGGAGGAAGAGCCGCGTCGTCGTGATTGCGCTGAACAAGCTGACCAGCACGCCAAGGCCGAGCGTCAGCGCGAACCCCTGGACAAAGCTTGAGGTGAAAAAGTACAGGATGACGGCGGTGATGATCGTTGACGTGTTCGAGTCGCGGATCGAAGGCCACGCCCGGCGGAATCCCTCCTCGATCGCGGCGGGGCGGGGCAATCCGCGGCCCAGCTCTTCTTTAATGCGTTCAAAAATCAGGATGTTGGCGTCAACCGCCATGCCAATCGTAAGAATAAATCCGGCAATGCCGGCAAGCGACAACGTGATCGGGATGAGCTTGAAAAGACCGAGGGTCAGCGCGACGTAAATGATGAGCGACATCGCCGCAAAAACACCCAGAATGCGATAGTAGAAAATCATGAAGAGAATGACGAGCAGCGTGCCGATAATGCCCGCCACCACGACCTCCTGGAGCGAATTGCTGCCAAGCGTCGGGCTTACCGTCTGCTGGTTAATCAGGGTAATCGGGGCCGGAAGAGCGCCGGCGTTAAAACGCTCGACAAGCTGCTGCGCCGACTGAATCGTGAAGTTGCCGGTAATGAGCGCGCTGCCGCCCGTGATCGCCTGCTGCACGACCGGCGCCTCAATCAACTGGTTATCAAGGAAAATGGCGAGCGGCTTGCCCACGTTCGCCGCCGTTACCTTGGCAAAAATTTGAGCGCCTTCGGTGTTGAAATTGACCTGCACCTGCGGCTGGCCGGTGGTCTGGTCATACACCATCTGAGCGCCCGTAATATACTGACCGTCAAGATTCGTGTAAACGTACTGCGTCGAGGAACCGACCGTTTGGACTTCGCGGAAATCAAGTATCGGCGTCTGGCCAATCTGCTGGATCGCCTGCGCAATATCCTTCACGCCCGGCAGATCGACATCGAGTTCCGCCTGGTTTCCCGACTGCGCCGTATAAACCTGCGGCTCGCCGACGCCGAACAGGTTCACGCGCCGATCAATAACGTCACGCAAGCCCGCAATGACCGAACTCTGATCCGCCGGCGCAACCTTCGAAAGATCAATTGAATACACAAGGTGTGCGCCTCCTTCAAGGTCCAGTCCGAGCTGCCAGGGCCGCGCTGAAGCTCCCCATCCCCGGGGATAGACAAAGACCGCGGCAAAAATCGCCGCGAGGGCGATTACCATAAGCCAGAAAGCCGGATGGCGCCTCATAGAAAAGCATTGTAACCGATAAACCCCGCTTAAGCAAGAGGTCGCCGCGCTTCCGGCGGCGTCAGAATCCAAGATTACCAACGCTCCCTAAGCTGCTCGTTGCCGATTGCAGGAGGCCGTTAATCCAGACCGCCGCAAGCCAGAACGTAATAATAGTGGAGATGGATATGATCGCGATCGCAATCCAGCCGATTCGCCGGGCAGCCGGATCTGACGAACGGGCATATTTAATCCCCTGCCAGTAGCTGACGGCCAGATAGCAGATAACGGGAAGGATTGCGCTAAAAACATACAGCCAGAGCTGAGACCCGAGGTCGGTCGCTAACGGCGGCTCGGAGAGCCGTTTGCCGCAATTCGGACAAAAATAAAACTCTGGCCGAACCGGAAGATGGCACTCCGGGCAGATGGCGGGCATCGTCGGAGCCGGCACACCTGCTGGCACCGACACAGGCGCGGACGAGGACGCAGGGACCGGGGATGGCGTGAATGAATCATCCATAAATCTATTGTATCAAAGTTGCGGATTCTCCGTTTTCTATTTATAG
>JAJXYP010000018.1:4861-7224 GCA_021780545.1 bacterium | reverse complement strand
GTTGTCGTACCAGGAAAGGACGTTTACGAAATCGCCGTCGATCACCTTGATGAGATCGAGCGGTACGGTCGCGCCGTACGGTTCGCCGATGATGTCCGAGGAAACCAGCTGGTCGTTGGTCACGTTCAGAATGCCGTGCCAGCGCGGCGACGCCGCCGCATCCGTCAGGATTTTCACCACCTCCTCGACGGTTGTCGGCCGTTTGGCGATGATCGCAATGCTCGAAATGGACCCCGTGATGTTTGGGACACGGAACGAAATTCCGTCAAACTTACCCTTAAGTTCCGGGATCGCGCGCGCGACGGAAATGGCGGCGCCCGTCGTTTCGGGAACCGTATTCTGCGCAGCCGCGCGCCCCTTCCGGAAGTCGCTTCCGCCGCGGATTGGCCCGTCAACCAGCGCCTGTGTCGCCGTGTATGCGTGCACCGTAGAAAGCATCGCTTTCTGTATGCCGATCGTTTCCGAAAGCACCTGGATGACGGGCGATGCCGAATTTGTCGTACAAGAACCGTTCGATGTTATCTGGCAGGTTTTCGCCCGGTCTTCATTCACACCCATAAGGACCGTCTGCCCGCCGGCGCCGTCCTCATCCCGCGCCGGCGCGGTTATAACGACCCGCTTGGCGCCGGCGGTCAGGTGAATTTTCGCTTTATCGTAAGAATCGAAAAGGCCGGTCGATTCGACGGCGATATCAATCTGCATGTCCCTCCACGGCAGCAAAGCCGGGTCTTTTACCTGAATGAAATTGATTTCCTTCCCGTCCACGATAAGCTTCCCCTTCTCCGCGTCCGCTGTCACTGTTTTCGCATACCGGCCGTAAACCGAATCGTATTTCAAGAGATAGGCGAGATTTTCGACATTGCCGAGATCGTTGATCGCGACAATGTCGAGATCCGACGCTTCAAATGCCTGACGGAAAAACAACCGACCGATCCGTCCGAATCCATTGATGGCTATCCGTGCTTTTGTCATGGTGCGTTTTTATTTTATTTTTCTTTTTATTATAGCACCGCCGCAAGCGCGGCGTTATATGCCGGGACCGGCAACCACGTCACCCACCTGAATGCCGTCGCGCGCGACGGTTCCCGCCGGCACCTCAAGCACCCGATTAACATCGGGCGGCGACGAATAAATCGCAAGCCGCCAGAGCCGTGTTTTCGGGGCCGGCGGCGGAACATCCTGCGCGAATCCGACCACCCTGCCTCCGGAAATCCAGATTATATCAAGGCCGAACTGCATGTCCTTCATCCAAAAATTCTGCACGCTTCCGGACGAAAAAAGAAAAAGCATCCCTTGCCCGTCGCCGAGACCCGTCCGGCCAGACAACCCGCAGGCAAGCTCGGCCATCGTCGTCGCCATCTCTACGTTGAACGACACACCACCGACCGTGATCGTTTCCCGCGGCAGCGGCGGGTTACAGCTCCGCGAGAATCCGAAAAAATACCATGCCGCGACTGCTGCTGCGGCGGCCAATATAAGAATGCCGATCCCGAAATACGCCATGGACCGGTCTCCGGCCATCAGACAATAAAAATGTCTCGCAGCATCATGATGCCGCGGCGATGTTTGCTTTTCACGGTATCGATCGGCTCGCCAAGCGCCGCAGCGATTTCCCGGAACTTCAAGTGGTCATTGTAACGCAGCGCGAGAACGGCCCGGTATGCCGGCGGCAGCTGTTTTAGCGCGCCATCCAAATCCCCCCGAAGGAATTTCAGGTCAACAGCATCGCCCGGCATCTCCCCGGTCGCAATATACGGCGCAAGAATGGATTCGAGATCGTTTTCCGCTTCCGCAATTTTTGAAAATGCCAGAGGCTTCTTCTTTTTCAAAAGATCAAGTGCGGCGTTTCGCGTGATGGTGTAAATCCAGGTGCGGAAATTCCTGGCCTGATCGAACGACTTCAGATTTTTCCAGGCACGGACAAAAGTTTCCTGGGCGACGTCCTCCGCATCCGCGGCATCGCGGACATAACGGTAAGCGAACTTATATACGCCATCCAGATGGCGCCGCACCAGTTCGTCGAACGCGCCGGATTTTCTCCGCAGCGTTCGGGCTATCAATTCGGCATCAGTCAGCGTTGATTCCATTGATGGTTACTTTCTTTCATATAATCCTACCAATTCCACGCTTTCAAGCAAGTGCCGCCCGACGGCCGCTTCGAGATCCTTCGCCCCCGTCATTTCCGGCAAATCAAGCATGGCGTCAAGCGCATAAAGGCGAAACTGATAATGATGGACACCGTGGCCGGACGGCGGGCACGGTCCGACATAGCCAAGTTTTCCGGCGCCCGAAATCCCCTCCATAGAACCCGTCGGCACGCTCTCTTCTTTAATCATCGTTGTCGCCGGATCTATGTTCCAAAC
>JAJXYP010000018.1:0-4851 GCA_021780545.1 bacterium | reverse complement strand
AAACCACCCAATGCGTAAATCCGCCCGGCAGCGGCGCATCGGGATCGTGCATAATGAGCGCTAAACTCTTCGTCCCGGGCGGTATGTTTTGAATCTGCAGTTCGGGATTGATATTGCCTCCCTCACAAGAAAATTTTTGAGGTATCAACGCCTCGTTTTCAAATGATGGACTGGTAAGCAGCATGGATATGGATAAATATATACTTAATACAACACGAAAACAACGAAAATATCAAAGGACGTTTCGTTATGTTTTAATTTTGCGCCGGTCGAGCGATGCCTTCGCTGACCGCACCGGAGGCGCCGTCGAAGCGCCTCCGGCAGCTATGGTGCGCTCCGTAGCTGTCGGTCCGCGAGCGGCGAATTCCCGATATTCACTTCGCAGCCGCTCAAGAGATGTCCTGTCACGCGGTGTTGTCTTCCCCGGATACCGCCAGGCGCTGATCACCAGCCGTTCCTTCGGAGAATCCTGAATCATTGCCCAAATTTCGTGCGACCAGGTCTCTTGCGGCCCGGTTTTTCTGAGGGACGCCGGATGCATCACCGCGACCGTTTTTGGCGCAATACCCTCCTCGACGCGTTTCGGCGCATGGAGAACATGCCGCACGCGCGATTCCGAAAGTTTATAAAACGCCATTTTAGCCCGCGCATGGCGGGTAAAAATAACCGGTCGCAATTTACCGATAAATGGCATATCGCATATATTCTACCACCGGCATGATAAATTTATAAAAATCAGCAAAGACATTGGTACGTTTGCTCCCTCGCCATTTTAAAAACCGCAAAACGTATGTTATATTATTGGCGGTTCTCCAAGTTCCAAATTCTCAAGGAGGAAAAGGTATGACTAGTATGTTTGAGGTGCCGCAAGGCGCCATAGTTGCATTCGCGCTTTGGCTCGCCTGGCTTGCCTGGAAGAGCCTTACGTTCCGATCTGCAGAGGCGACTGTCGGACCGGATCACAACCGGATGGTGCGATTTTCTTACCGAGAAACCGCCACGAAGGCATTCACTGTTTTTTCCGTTATGGTACTCGGATGCGTCATCAGCGGAAAACTGCTGGGTCCGATCGTGTTGTTTCGCTTCCTTACAACCACTCTCTCCGTTGCCGGCGTTATCATAATCATCCACATCGTCATCAAGGGGCGCGAGCTAGCCCTGATGCGGCGCGGCGAAGCGCACGAAAACTGGACCATGCATCAGAAATGGCACGAGAGGTCGGTTGAGCGGTTGATTAAAATCGTCATCGCCGAACTCTTAACGGTAGAGGCATTCGGGATTTTTCTCCCGAGCATCCACAGCCATCCACCGGTAATTTTCCCCACCCACCTCGCATGCTCGATTGCGTTCGTTGCCTCGCTTACGATCATCTGGCTCCGGTTCCACCGGGGCGAAAATCGACCAAGCGCGGCTATCCGGCGCATTGGATACTATCTCTGCGCGACGTCGGGTACCGCCATGTTCGTCCTCGGGACATATATGGCCTGGCACTCGGTCGCGGCGCCTTAGGAGATTCGCTCCTCCCGCACGCAACACGCCAAGCGGCGAACCATCCGAAGCGCTCAATCACTTCGGACGGTTCGCCGCTTTTTATTCATTACTCTGCAAGCAAAAATCCGTCCTCATGCATCGCGGCGGCGGCCAGATGACTTCGATCCGCTATATTTCAATCCGCGAAAACAGATAGGTTCCGGCGACGAGGAATACAAGCGTCACGACGACCAAAACGCCAAGATCAAGGGCAATGCCGAAATACGATGTACCGATCAGGAGCGCGCGAAACGAATCGATGCCGTAGGAAAGCGGGTCAACCAACGTCAGCGCGCTTAAAACCGGCGGCAGACCGGACAACGGAAACAGCGCTCCCGAAAGGAAAAAAAGCGGCATGACGAGAAAGTTCATAATAAGCTGGAATCCCTGCATATCTTCCAGCATCGACGCGATGCCGGTTCCGAGGGCGGTGAAAAGCAGCGCAACGAGAAGCATAAACAGTATCGCAACCGGCACCAGCACCCAATGCTCCGGCCGGAATCCGAATATAACCGCCATGAAGAACACGAGAATCCCCTGGAGTGTTGCGACGGTTGCGCCGCCAAGCGTCCGTCCAAGCATGATGTAAAACCGGTCGACCGGCGCTACTAGCGTTTCCTTAAGGAACCCGAACTGCCGGTCCCAAATCAGCTGGATGCCGGAAAAAATAGCGGTAAAAATGATGCTCATACCGATAATGCCAGGTCCGAGAAACCGAAAATAACTCCCTTCGCCCGCTGCGCGGAAAACAGAACCGAGGCCGTATCCGAGGGCGAGAAGGAAGAGCAACGGCTGACCAAGCGATCCAATCATGCGCGAACGGGAACGGAAATATCGCTTAAGTTCGCGCAACCACATGATATAAATCGTTTTCATGTTTGTTTCGAAATATTATCTTCGGTTGCCCCCGCCCCACATTTTTGCCCGCTGGCGCAAGCGGTCGGTCGCATTCGCTTCTTCCTCGCGGATGACGTGCCCCGTAAACTCCAGGAACGCATCCTCAAGCGACGCCTTGCCGGTTTGCCGCTTCAAGTCGTCGGGCGATCCGGAAGCGATGATTTTGCCATGATCGATGATCGCGATCCGCCCTGCGACCCGATCGGCCTCCTCCATGTAATGCGTCGTGAAGAATACAGTTATGCCTTCGGTTCGGTTAAGCTCCTGCAAATAGCTCCACATGTGATTTCTGGTCTGAGGATCAAGCCCAAGCGTCGGCTCGTCGAGAAAAATGACTTTTGGGTGGTGTAAGAGGCCGCGGGCGATCTCAAGCCGCCGCTTCATACCGCCCGAAAATTCCTTCACCAGGCTCTTCCGGCGATCCCACAATTCCACGAAATTCAACAGTTTTTCGATGCGTTCGCGGCGAAGTTCCCGCGGCATATTGTATAACATACCATGGAACTCCATATTTTCCTCCGCCGTCAACTCATCGTCCAAGCTTGGATCTTGGAACACAATGCCGAACGACCGGCGCACGGCTTCCGGATCCGTCACGGGGTCGGCGCCGCCGAGCCGAATACTCCCCTGCGTCGGGCGCAGCAGCGTCGTCAGCATCTTGATGGTCGTCGATTTTCCCGCCCCGTTGGGGCCGAGAAACGCAAATATCTCCCCGGGGGCAACGGAGAAGGAAATCCGGTCGACCGCCGTGAACTCGCCGAATTGCTTCACGAGATCCTTGACTTCAATGATGGATGACATATAATATTTAAGTAACTTAACTATTATACCCCGGGGGCGGGCTGCGTCAACCACCGGCACTGGGGACAACCGCCGCCGACCCGGAAGCGGCCGTGATATAGTAATCATACTACCATTACCATGAAGAAATACTGGATTATTGGAGGGATCGTCGTTGTCCTTGCCGCCGTATGGCTCATGACCCGAAACCGCGGCAGCCAGTATCAATTTGTCACCGCGACGCGCGGTTCGATCACCCAAACGGTCAGCGTCGCCGGCAACACGACGCCGGTGGAAAGTTTGGATCTCGCCTTTCCGATCGGCGGCACAATTGCCGCCGTTTATCGGAACGCCGGAGACCGCGTCGGCGCCGGAACCGTGATTGCGGCGCTCGACACCGGAAGTCTGGATGCCCAGCTCGCCCAGGCGAAAGCGAGCGTGCAGGCCGAGGAGGCAAAATTGCAGGGGCTTCAGGCGGGACCAACGCCCCAAGCGGTCCAAGTTTCGCAGGCGGCCGTCGCGGCAGCCCAGCAGGCGCTCGTAAACGCCTATGCGGGCATAGACGACACCGCGACAGGCGCATTCGCAAAAGCGAACGACGCCGTTCGTAACCAAATCGCTCCGTTCTTCAGCGGTCCGGAGTCGAACAATCCGCAGCTGACGTTCACCGTGAGCGACAGCCAGGTATTCAATAACGCAAACTTCGAACGTATTCAGGCGAGCACCGAGCTGAATTCGTGGCAATCAGAACTCGATTTACTTACATCCGCATCTCCGACTTCGACGCTCGCGCAGGCGCTTACGAACGCCGCCGCACATCTTGCCGTCGTGGAAAATCTTCTGACCACGGTATCAACCGCCGTTATTGATGAGACCAACCTGTCGCTCTCAACCACGGCAACTTACAAGACCGACATCGCGAACGCCGTAACGGAGGTGAATGAAGCCGCTTCCGCCGTGAACGGCGATCAGCAGTCGATTGCGTCGGATATCGTGGCAGTGCAACAGGCGCAAGCGCAGCTCGCGGTCACGCTTGCCGGTTCGACGGCGCAGGATATCGCCGCCCAGCAGGCAGCCGTCGCCCAAGCGCAGGCAAATGTCCAGCAAATCCAGGTTGAGATCAGCCAGGCGTCGCTCGTGTCGCCCATTGACGGCGTCATCACGACGCAAAACGCCAAAACCGGCGAAGTGGCTGCCGCCGGCCAGATAATGACGTCGATTATTTCAAATAACAACCTTGAAATCGACGCCGATGTTCCGGAAACCGACATCGGCAAGCTCGCCGTCGGCGATCCCGTCAATATCACCTTCGACGCGTTCCCCGGAGAAACCTTCACCGGAAAAGTGTTTTACATCAATCCCGGGGAAACAATCATAAGCGGCGTCGTCGACTATCAGGTCAAGGTTTCGCTCGACAAATCCGATCCGCGAATCAAGAGCGGACTCACGGCAAATCTGACCATCGTCGCAAAAACCGACCAAAACGTCGTCATTCTCCCGCAGTATGCCGTTATCCAGAACGCCAGCGGAAGCACCGTCGAAGTGATCCAGAACGGTCAACCGGTGCAGATCCCCGTCACTCTCGGAATCATGGACCAGAACGGCAACGTCGAGATCACGAGCGGCGTTGACGCCGGGCGGCAG
>JAJXYP010000008.1 GCA_021780545.1 bacterium | reverse complement strand
GTAGCGTCATACCCGGGAAAAGCCGGGGTTTTTGATTGCTGTATGCCAAAGCCGCATAGAGAGATTCCTTTTCGAATCGTTTTATGTCGGACGTTTTAACTCCCCCAAAACGCACGTCGCCGCCTTCCGGTTTGAAAAGTCCCACCATGCTCCGTAGAAGGGTTGTCTTCCCGGCCCCGGAGCGGCCACCGACCACAGCGAACTGGCCCTGCGGAACATCAAGGTTAATCTTCCGCAGGATGCCTTTATAGGAAAGATCATTTATCGAAATGCCGAAGTCGCGCAATTCCGATACCGGGATCCGGTTCTTTTCCTTTTCGCTGTCGGGGGTATCAAGAGCCGCATATTCTCCGAAGGTCGACTCCATGCGTTTGATGCGCTGCACGGTATCGGGAAAACTGAGAAAATACATACGCACGATATCCTCAACGGGATTCTGCAGGCGATTTGCGTATTGGGTGTTTGCGAGCACCGTACTGCCTGGCACCAGTCCCTCCTTCCACAAGGCATATCCCGCCAAAGCGGCAATCATAGTCGTGGCGTCGTGCGGGATTGCTTCGAGGAGAGAATATTTCGCGGATATCTTGTCCGCTTTGAACGAAAGCTTATCGATAGTATTTACTGTTTCCGTGAATTCCTGCGCAATCGCAGGAACTTCCGCAGACGTGCGAACTTCTTCAAAACCTTCTTGAATGGCATTGATTTTTGTTCTGTATTTACTGCTCTCCTTGAACCCCTCCTCGCGTATCTCCCAAAAACGGTTTTTTCTCTTCTTGGCAATGTAATATATGGCCGGAAGGCCCGCCGCGCCGATGCCGCCCAGAATCGGATTAATGGAGCTCAAAAATCCGATCGAGGTGGCAACGGAAGCAACCATCGGAGCGAAACGCGTCGTCGTATCGCGCAGAATTTCGAGAATAGCTTCCCTGCCTTCCTCTAAATTCTCGAACACGTCGCCTTGGGATTGTTCCTGCATGAATTCAAATTCTTGATAGAAAAGGGTGTTCGATATCCGTTCATTGATTTTTTTCTTCACTTCAAGCTCCATTTGTCCCTCGAGTACTCCCAGGCGATTGTCGATAATTTGCCGCACCTTATCGATACCGAACATCTGCACGAATATCGCGAGATCGAACCCGCCATCCGGGAAAAGCTTCGTCCAAAGCGAGGGGGTATATCCTTCGAGAAAAGAAGCCACCAGATGCCCGGCCGAGAGCATGGCAATATCCTTTTTGCTGACACTCGGCTTATATTCCTTCCAGACCTTCGAAATCGTTTCCATTAAAATATGGAGGTTGTACGGTCCCTCGGCCGGGTCGACCCCGGAAGCGAGCAGCGCGATATCTTCTTTCGGGAACGGGTAGCGATCCGACAGCCGATCAGCAACCATTCTGTCGATTTCCTCGGATGTTTTGAAAAGGTGGTTATCCTCGTTCTCTTCGGCGATCTGCAGACGCTCGGCCCGGACATCCGCCTGCAAATTTTTGGTATTCAATACGTTGCCCACGGATTGAAACAGCATCCACGAAGACTGGCGGATTTCTTCTTCATCTTCCGGCTTGCATTCGGGCGACTTCGCTTTTATCTCCACGACCAAATTGCCGATCCATCTTTCGATTTCTTCCTCGGTTTTCTCGTCTTCAACACTGATCCATTCGCGCACCGGATGGGTCTCGGAAATTCCGCCCTTCGCTTTGAATCCAGCGAGGATATCCTTATATTCCCGCATCAATTCCGGCGTAACAAGATCGACGAGGAGTTTGGTGCGTTCCTCCTCTTCTTGCTTTTCCTCCGGCAGCTGCCGTTCCAGTTTCTCCTGAATCACACTGCGCAAAAGAAGCAGATGTTCGTGGATGTCGCCTCTCGTTTTGGGCGTGTTTTCGCCTGCCCAAGCCAAGGACCTGTCAATTTCAAAAAGACGCCCTGCTACGATATTGCGAGCGTCGTCTTGGTGTTCGATATGCATCCCGCGGGGAGCGTTTTGTTTTTTGAGCCCCTTCCGTATCGCATGAAATTCGAAACTTTCCTTCATCGGTTGGTATGATTATGCATGATTTTACTATAATTTGCAAAAAAAACGACGTGCCAACGGTATGAACCGAAAAGCACGTCGAAACGCAATACCCCCTCTAAATTCGGCTAATCACCGCCGAAGACTTGAATGAGAATGATCTCATCGCCGATCTGGCCGCCGGTCAGGGGAAGCAGACCCAGCTCTGCGCGCTGCAGATTGAGCCAAGCAAGCGCCTGTTGTACGCCCTCAACCGGGTCAGGCGGGCAATCTGCGCCAATCATCATATTTTCCAGTGGCAGTGAAAATTTTTCCATGAAACCTCCTCCTTGAATTATAGCGAGATCTCCCGAGAAAAGAAATGTATGCGCTGCCGGCATTTGCATTCTTCAAACCACGGCGGTATCATCTGCGCAGAAAGGGAGGCTCCACATGAAGCGTAGTTTCATAGCCGACCGCGAAAAGTGTCCACGACCAATTATGCTGGGCTCCATTTGCCATGTCGTGGATGTCGTCCCAAATGACTGGACCGCTGTTCGTGGTAATCTCAGCGCTCCCAGAGCGATGTTGATTTCCGGGGAAGCGCTCCACTCCGTTGCATGGATCCTGGAAAACGGCCGGATAATCATCAAGTTCGGCGATGAACCGTCGGATGCTTTCGCCGCACTCTTCCAAAAGAAGCGGCCGGCGTATTTTGAAATCAATGCGGCCGGCGCGCTCTATAACGGCAAGCTGATGGATCAGAGCAAGAGAATCGTCAACGAGATGATCAAGCTCGAATATCACGGGTGTGTCGAATTTCTGCGGCGGCACCGAGAAACCGAAAGTTGCTATTCCTGTACCTGCGAACTCCGCCTGCCCGAGTTCGGCCCCAAAGCAGACGCCACCATCACCATCACCTATGGTAGCGACGCCTCGGACAATGATGCCGTCGCTCCGATTCTCAGAGCCTGTACGTCGCCGGCTGCGCAGGGTCTGAAAGAAATCCGGGCGGTCGGCGCGTGAAACGCGCCGCCATCCCCCATCATACGCCCCGACCCGGTTCCATCCGGCGGGGCGTTTTTCTTTGAATCAGAACGGGCAACGCGAAATCACAACGCGATCTTCTAATTATAGGTATGACCTGTCTAGCCCCGCGACCAAAATTACCAATAAGTGCGCGGGAGAGGATTTGAACCTCCACGCCTTGCGGCGCTACCACCTCAAGGTAGTGCGTCTGCCAGTTTCGCCACCCGCGCCTGAATGACCACTAGATTATACGGAATGGTACAATAAATTCAATGCTTCTGATTCCCTTGGTCCTCGGCCTCCTCCCCGGATTCGCCTGGCTCGTTTTTTATCTGGGCGAAGACCCGCACCCGGAACCGAAACGCCTTATCCTCCTCACCTTCACCGCCGGCATCGCTTTCGGGTTCTTTACTATCATCATCGAACAGGGGTTCAACGCGCTCACGGGAGCGCTCGGCATAGCCGAATTCTCCGCCGCTTCGCTCCTCGGCCTTGCGGCGATCGAAGAATGCATGAAATTCGCCGCCGCGCATTTTTCGGTCGCCAAAAGCCCGGTTCTCCAGGATCCGATCGACGCGATGATCTATATGGTCGTAGCGGCGATGGGTTTCGCAACCCTCGAAAATATCGGGGCGCTGACGAGCGTTGTGACGGCCGCCGGACATGGCGCGCTCATCTCGAAAATCTTTGAAACGCTCTCCCTGCGATTCGTGGGGGCCACCCTCCTCCACTCGCTCGCCTCCGCCATCGTCGGCTACCATTGGGCGCTCGGCATCGCCCGCCGGAAAATTCCGCACTACCTCATCCCTGGCATCGTTGAAGCAAGCATATTGCACGCCATTTTTAACTATCTTATACTGAGTTATGAAGATGTCGCCTACTCGGTCATATTCCTCCTGGTCATCGGCTTCTTCGTTTTGAACGATTTCGAAAAACTGAAAGCCCCTGTCGCGGCTTCATAATATAAAAAACGGAACTCATGATAGACGAAACCTTTTTTGAAAATCTGGCACGCGGTGCCGCAGCGGAGCATGCCGGAACCGAAGCAGAAACGGAAGCAAGCGAAATGGGGAATTACGAAGTTGAGCTCGCCCGATCCGAGGGCGCCGTCACCGCCCGGCCATCCGCTGCGTCGCGAGCGGCTCGGACAAAAGCGGAAGCGGACGGACCCGAAGGCCAGCTTGCCGTCGACGTCTACCAGCGTCCGGACGCCATCGTCGTCGAAGCCGCGATCGCCGGAGTCAAACCAGACGACATCGACATCAACGTCACCACCGACTCGATTTCCATCAAGGGACTCCGCTACCGCGAAGAACAGGTGGGTGACGACGACTACCTCTACCAGGAATGCTATTGGGGCCGGTTCGCCCGCTCAATCATCCTCCCCCAGGAAGTCGACCCCGATGGCGCACAGGTTATGTTCCGAAACGGCATCCTGACAATCCGACTCCCCAAATCCAGCAAAAAGCGCTCGAAACGGCTAAAGGTCCGTTTCGACTAAAGCCAGCCGCAGAACCGCCGATCAAGCGATTCGCGGTTCCATTTGCTTTTTTTCACGATTCACGTTATCATTACGCTCATGAGACAGTGTGCCATCTGCCATAAAGGTTCGCGAATGGGCGGCGAGCGCCGCCTGCTCCGCGGCCACTATAATCCGGTCAACTGGTCCCGCAAATATCCGAACCTGCAATATGTGCGGGTTGACGGGCAACGGGTCCTCGCCTGCACCCAGTGTCTGCGAACGCTCCACAAAACGCCGCGCGTGCGGAAGGCCAAAGCGGCCGCGCCGGCATCGGCATAAATGCCATCGACGGAAGGAATATCTTTTTACAGAGCATCGAACGCGACCCGCGAGTTCCGAAAGAGGAACGTCGGCGCCGCCACTTTTTTATTTATCTCAGATAGGATAAGATAATTCCGTGACTCCGGGCCGTAGTATACCGGTAGTACGAGCGCATGGGGTGCGTTTAGACCGGGTTCGATTCCCGGCGGCCCGACCAGCAACCATTAAGCCATGAATGATCCCCGGCCATACATCGAGCGGGCCCGCAATGAATTAACGGAGTATTTGGTATATCAAAAACTGGCCTCCCGGGAGAAAAATTTCGAGAACCGGACACTCCTCGAAAAACTTTCAGCCCAGGAGCGGGCGCACTACGAATTCTGGAAATCGCTCGCGGCGGAAGCCGGCGCCCGGGATCAGGACATCACGCCGCGGCCGCTCGGCCGGTACGGAACCCCTCTCCTGCGGGCATTCTTCGGCGTAACGTTCACCACGAAATTCCTTGAAACCCACGAGCGCGGATCGATTGCGACCTATGAAGCCATGCTGGCCGGCATCCCTGAACACCACCGGGCGCGGCTGCGGGAAATCATCGAGGACGAAAAGGGGCACGAACAGTCGTTCATCGGCGGTCTGCGCGAAAAACGGGTTGCCTATGTCGGCTTCATCGCGCTCGGCCTCGCAGATGCGATCGTTGAAATCACGGGCGTCCACGCCGGCTTCCTCGGCGTCACCGGCTCCACGCTCATCGCCGGCGTTTCGGGCGTCATCGTCGGATTTGCGGCCGCCATCTCGATGGGTTCGGCTTCCTACCTCCAGGCGAAACAGGACGTCGGAAAATCGCCGATTGTTTCGGGCTTCGCCACGGGCATCTCGTACCTCGCCTCGGTCATTCTCCTCGCGCTCCCCTATTTCCTGATTCGGACGATGATCACCGCGTTTGCAACATCAACATCCATCGGCCTTCTGCTGCTCGCGGCATTTACCTTCTACGGCTCAGTGCTTTTCGACCGTGCATTCGCCCGGGAATTTGCCGAATCAGCGGCACTCATGCTCGGTACGGCGGTCGCCACATTCCTCCTCGGCACCATCGTAGGCGGCGCATTCCATCTGAATCCTCAAAGCTTCTAAAGTCGCGCGCAAAGCGGGCGTCACTTCCGCGATTGCAAAGCTGGCAATCGTCACGAACCGAGACACTGGTTGTACGCCGTCACAAGCGCATTGTACTGCGCAATGTTCGCTTTCGCCTGCGTCAAGATGCTATTGTATGCCGTCACGAGCGCGTTGTACTGCGCCACCGCTTGACTATATGCCGGATCTGAAGATTGCATCGCGTTCAGCTGAGCCCGCGACGCCGCAATCTCCGTCTGCATGGATGCAATCTGACTCTGCTCAGAATCAATCGTTGCTTTAAGCGCCGGATCCGGCAGCGGACAATCCGACGCCGGCCGGCCGAAAATCTGGACCGCAATCCAGACGCGCTCGCCCTGGAAATTTCCGGCGCCGGCAGCAACGCCGATTTGCGTGTAATGCGTGTTCAATATGTTCGCCCGATGACCCGGACTGTTCATCCACGCCGTCACAACCCCCTGGTCGCCAACGAAATCGCCGAGAGCAAGATTCTCGCCGAGGGCAAGGTACGAGTAGCCCACCGACGCGGCAACCGTTTCGGCACTCGAGCTTGAAGGCGACACGTGCGCAAAATACTGCTTCGCAAACATATCTTCGAGCCGGAGCGTGGCGATTTCATCGAGCGTTGTATTTTCCTGATACGCCGGCAAGCCGCCGTTCGCGGCGCGCGCCGCGTTAGTATCCGAAATGATTCCCTCACGCGTAAGAGCATAGGGAGATGCAGAAATTCCGGCGGCGGCGCCGTTTGCGCTGGCACCGCTCGCGCCGCCCGCGTTTATTCCACCGGCTCCGCCCCCCGGCAATCCCGCCAGAGTTCCGGTAGCGACGAGCGGAGGAGGGGCCGAAAAAGGAGCAAGCGCCGATTTCTCGACGCGCAACTCGAGCGAAGATATCTCGCGCAACGGAACAAATCCCAGCCACCACCACAAGCCACCGGCGGCAACAAGCGCTACCGCAATCCAGATCAGCCGCTGCCGTGCCCGCGAGCGATAAAAATCAGTTCCGTTCGGCATATGACTACATTGTACCGCGCCCGAGAAGAAACGGCGTTGGGGCTATAGTCGTCATCCAATTTATTGCACTTCCATTCATAGGACTATGATACCGCGCCACCCTGCTTGAATTTGCAATCAGCGTGCAAATTCAAGCGGTTTTTTTGCTTATTTTACAAGGCCGCGATGGCAAGTTGCGGGACTCCGAGGAATCTCAAGCTCTGCACGATTTCTTCCCATTCCCTCGTGCGGAACGGCGCTAAATCGAGGTTCGGGACTTACCCCTGTGCACTGAGCGTGAGAATTCGCCGCCTTGATATGGCGATTGACCGCGCTTGGGTCTTTGCCAAGCGTGCGGGCGATCTCGGCTCCCGCATATCTAGCCCGTAGCATGCGGGCAATGACCGACCAATCCTCCTTTCTGATGCGTACGTATGACATACATCGGAGTATGGAGTATCAAAATGCCTGTGCAATGAGCCTGCAAACCGCTGTGCAATGAGGATAAGAATTCACCCCGCTTAGATTAGCA
>JAJXYP010000077.1 GCA_021780545.1 bacterium | reverse complement strand
TGATCTATATAAAGCGCGGCAAACCGCCGACTCCCATCGACATACCAGTGGTGGAAAAAATCGCCGATCCGGAAAATAAAGCGCTGGACAAGATAGATCGGCGCGAAATCCATACCCATATTATACCACGGCCCCGAATTCTATTTTTTTCTCTTAATGGCTGCTCCGACAAATGCTTTAAAAAGCGGGTGGGGGCGCAACGGACGCGATTTCAATTCCGGATGAAATTGCGTTCCAAGGAAAAACGGGTGCTTGTTCCGGGGTAATTCGACGATCTCCATCAAGCGCCGGTCCGGAGAAAAACCGGAAAACACCATGCCGTGTTCGCCGAGCTTCTTGATGTAATCCGGATTCACTTCGTACCGATGGCGGTGGCGTTCGGAGATTAACGGCTCCCGATAGGCATTAAATGCGATTGTGCCCTCCCGCAGGGAAGCCGGATATGCGCCAAGCCGCATCGTCGCCCCATAATCCTTGGCCGCCAGATTCTTCTTCTGTTCGGGCATGATGTCAATTACCGGGTGCGGCGTCTTTTGATCGATTTCCGTGGTGTTGGCGCGCCGCAATCCGGCAACGTGGCGCGAAAACTCGATGACCGCCAGCTGCATGCCGTAGCACAGTCCGAAATAAGGAATTCTCCGCTCGCGGCAATACCGAATCGCGGCGATTTTCCCCTCGACGCCGCGGCTGCCGAACCCGCCCGGAATCACAATGCCGTCGTAGGAAAGCAACGACTTCAAGGCGTGCGGGTCGCGCTCGAATTCCTCGCTGTTTATCCACTCGATCACCGGTTTCCGCTTCCAAGAATGCGCCGCGTGCTTCAGCGCTTCGAGCACTGAAATATATGAATCGGCCAGCATGAAATCGCCCGAATCGAAATATTTCCCCACGACGCCGATCCGCACTTCCTTCCGGGCCGAATGCACGACGCGCGACAGCGCGCGCCATTCTTTCAGATCGTGCCGGCGGGAGCGAAGGCCGAGCTTCGCGATCACGCGATCGCTCAGTTTTTCTTTTTCAAAATTCAGAGGGACGTCGTAGATGCTCTCGACGTTCGGCGCCGAAATCACGTCTTCTTCGGCGACGCCGCACATGAGCGAAAGCTTTTCCTTCCGCTTCGCGTCGAGCGGCACCGGCGCGCGGCCGAATATCAGATCCGGTTGAAGCCCGACGCCATTCAAATTCCGCACCGCGTGCTGTGTCGGTTTTGTTTTCAGCTCGGTTCCGCCGGCGCCAAGCGCGGGGATCGAGCTCACGAGCGCCACAAGCACATCCTTCGGCCGTTTCAGCCGGAGGATCCGAATTGCCTCAAGAAAAAGAATGTTCTCGTATTCGCCCACGGTGCCGCCCACTTCAACGAGCACCACGTCGGCGGCGGCAAGCCGGGCCGCGCGATTGATCCGGGCGATGACTTCGAGCGGAATGTAGGGCACGACCGACACCGATTTCCCTCCGTATTCCAGATTTCGCTCGCGGCGGATAACCTCCAGGTAAATGCTCCCGGTCGTCATATAGTTCGCCCGGGTGAGGTCTCGATCAAGGAACCGCTCGTAATTGCCCATGTCCTGATCGCACTCCATGCCGTCATCCAAAACAAATACCTCGCCGTGCTCAGTCGGATTCATCGTTCCGGCATCGACGTTGACGTATGGATCGATTTTCAGCGCGGCAACACTGAAACCGCGCGCCTGAAGTATTTTGCCGATTGAGGCGGAAGTGATGCCCTTACCGACGCCGGACATGACGCCCCCCACCACGAAAATATATTTCAGGTCTCGTTTTGGCATGGTATGCACTTATTAAATGCCATTTCTTCCGGCGCCGCAAGTGAATTCCAATTATCGCGGTGTTAACCGAGGAATTCCAGGCCCGCTTCGCGCTGGGGAACCAGACTTTGGTCTGTTGGGAGCGTGAAGGTGAATGTAGAGCCGCGATTCAACTCCGATTCCACCCAGATGTCGCCGCCGTGCGCCCGGATAATGCCCCTCACGATATAGAGCCCGAGGCCGGACCCCTCCGTCTGCAGCTTCATGGCATTCTCTGCGCGATAGAATTTATTGAAAAGCTTCGGCATATCCTCCGGTGGAATGCCGATGCCGGTATCCTTTACGCTTACCACGACAAACGGCTTATCCGGCGCCTGATCCGCCTTCACGACAACCTCGCCGTTCTGAACGTTGTAGCGAATTGCGTTTTCGAGGAGATTGACCAGTGCGAGCGATAACCGCTTCGGGTCGATAAAAACGGGCGGCAGCGCGGATGCGGGGCGGTCGAAGTACAGTTTGACGCCGGCCCGGTCAGCCGACGGCAGGACGTCCGCGAGCGTCTTTGCGATGAAATCCACCGGGTCGGATTCTTCGAACGAATATCCGAACTGGCCTTCTTCCATTTTTGCGATATTTAGAAGATCTTCGATCCTCCGCGCCAACCCCCGGCTTGATGCGAGTGCTGTTGTAACAATTGTTTTGTCGGTGTCATTCATCTCCTCCGCGTGAGACAGCGATTCGAGCGCCCAGGTAACTTCAGTCACCGGCGTACGCAACTGATGGGATGCCACCGTCACGAATTCGCTCTTCGACCGGATTGCTTCGATGAACGCCGTTCGATCGCGGATGATTTTTATAAATCCCGCCATCTTCCCGGAATCGTCCCGCAGCGGCAGCGTCGTAACTCGGAGCTCAAGATTCGGATCAGAAAAAGAAATATCGACAACCTGAAGCGCCTCGCCTTCGCTGGAGCGGACGATGATACGCGGTGCGAGCGACGGAAAAATGACCTGGATAAGCGTGCGCCAACCGGCCTGCTCGATATCCCGGGGAGAAAATACATGGTTTATTACCGACTTGGCCGGAACGCCGAATAATCGCTCCGCTGCCCCGTTAAAAAACACCGCCCGGAATCCTTCCTCGTATGCGATTACCGCGTCTTCCAACCCTTCAAGTACCGCGCCGAACGCTCCCTGCCCCATAGCAACGCTCCGTCCGATCTGAGATGACTGATACCCCTGCACCACGGCAAGGAGCCCCACCAGCGCGAGAAGCGCTCCTTCGACGGCGAGGAGGAAGGCGCTCGTATACACCACGAGATCGACTGCGAAAGCTACGGCACCGACCGCCAAGAGAACCCAAACCAGATAAAACGACGGCCGGCCAATCACAGCTACCATTTTTACGAAGGCTTGTTTCAAGGGTTTGACGGTTTTGCTTTCATCATACCACGCACGGGCAGCGGCAGCGTCCGTCGGTTGCCTAAAAAAGCCCTTTTTGTTCCCCCTCCCCGCTGACTTTCCCGTCTTTTTTATTCCCTCCTTCTCCGCTGCCGCCTTCCAGACGTTTCAAAAGCGTCGCCGATCCAAGCGACCGGAAATATTCTGCGATTGCTTCCCGATTTTCACAGACAGCCAGCGCCTCAACGCTTCCGACCTCGACCGGAGCGTGTCGTTCGAGCGTGACAAGGTCTTTTGAAAGTTCGGCGTCGCTCCGGCACGCCTTGATGCGGGCGACGCCCTTTCGATCCTCGGGGGCATCGGCCAAAATACGCTCCAGCGTTCCGAACTCCCCGAGAAGATCGAGGGCCGTCTTCGGGCCAATGCCGGAAACGCCCTTGATGTTATCCGAAGCGTCGCCAACCAGCGCCTTATAATCGATGAGTTGCTCCGGTTTTAACCCATATTTCGCGATGATGGCGGCTTCGTCGAATTCTGTCGTATCGCTTACTCCCTTATTGAACATGCGGACGACCACCGAGCCGTCGTCAACCATCTGGAACGTGTCGCGGTCGCCGGTCAGAATAACAGTCCGCAAGTTCGGTTCGCCGCGAAAGCGTTCCGCAAGCGTCGCAATAAGATCATCCGCTTCATAGCCCGCTTTTTCGAAGGTCGCCGCGCCGAAGGCCCGGAAAAGGGTTTTTGCCTCAATAATCTGCGCCACCAATTCATCCGCCGTCGGCGGACGCTGCGCTTTATATCCGGCATATTTTTTATCGCGGAACGTCGGTTCGGGCCGATCGAATAACGCCGCCGCATAATCAGGGCGATCCTCCCGCCACAGCTTCAGGAGAATTGCGGAAAGACCGTAGAGCGCTCCAGTGGGCCGCCCGTCAGGACCGGTGAACGGCGGCAGCGCATGAAACGATCGGTGGATGATAGAGTTCGCGTCGATGAGGAGCAGCTGTTTCATAGTCCGGCGATTGATCTTTCGTTTTCTTTAATGCCGTGGCGGAACCGGATCGCGGCCGCTCCGCGCGGTATGAACGGCTTCACCCGCTCCGGCCATTCGATAAGGACGATGTTTCGCGCGTCGGAGAGGATTTCGCGGAATCCAAGCGCGTCCATTGCCGCGGGCTTCCGAATACGGTAAGCGTCGACGTGATAAAAATGCGCGTAAGACGACCGCCGCTTCTTGATGGTATATCGACGCATAATGACGAATGTAGGACTCGCCGGCCGGCGGCCGATGCCGAGTCCGCGCGCAAACCCCTGTACAAATGTCGTTTTTCCGGCGCCCAGATCGCCGAAAAGAGCGACAACCGCTGCGCTGCGGCCTGGCGCGGACGCCGCGATCCGCCGCGCGAAGCGTTCTGCCAATCTGCGGGTCCCCTCGGGAGACAAACTGCGGATGATTCTGGACATGATTCTGCGGCGTTAAAGCAATTCGCCGCGATCCTTAATTTTGAGATGGCGATACGCCGCGGGGAGCACGACTCGGCCGGCGGATGATCGCTGCAAAAAACCGAGTGTCATAAGATAGGGCTCGTAGATGTCCTCGATCACGCCGCGATCCTCCGCCAGCGCAGCCGACAACGTATTGATGCCCACCGGGCCGCCGTTGAACTTCTCGATGATCGTCGTCAGGAGCCGCCGGTCGCTCGGCTCGAGACCGGCCTCATCGATTTCGAGCATCTCAAGCGTTGCAAGCGCCGCCGTCCGGTCGATCGCGGTTCCATCCGGACCACCGCCGCCATGAACCTCGGCGAAGTCCCTCGCCCGCTTAAGGAGCCGGTTCGCCACGCGCGGCGTTCCACGCGACGCGCGGGCCAATATTTCGACCGCGTCGAGGTCGGCCGCAATCCCGAGAATTGCCGCCGACCGCTCGAGGATTTTTTTAATGTCCGCTGGTTCATAATAGCCAAGGCGCATCGTTGCGCCGAATCGCGAACGGAGCGGCTGGGAAAGCAGGTTTTCACGGGTCGTCGCGGCAATCAGGGTGAACGGCGGCAAATCGAGCGACAGCGTCCGCGCACTCGGACCCTTACCGACAACGAGGTGTAATTTACGCGCTTCCATTGCCGGATAAAGCACCTCTTCAATCATCGGATTGATGCGATGCGCCTCGTCAATAAAAAGAATTTCGTTCGGGGTGAGGTTGGTGAGGATCGCCGCAAGATCGCCCGTCTTTTCGATAGCCGGACCGGAGGTCGTCCTGATTATGCCGCCGAGGTCCCGAGCGACAAGATATGCAAGCGTTGTTTTACCAAGGCCGGCCGGGCCTGAAAAAAGCAGGTGGTCAGCCGCTTCCTTCCGCTTTTTCGCCGCATCGAGAATGACGCGAAGTCCGTGCTTGATTTTTTCCTGTCCGATATATTCGTCCCACGCCGTTGGCCGCAATGTCGAATCAATATTCCGGTCTTCCTGCTGGTTAGAATGTGGTTTTGGCATTAAAAATGCTTTGTTTTTGCCTCCCTTTGCCTCCCTTGACAAATAAAAATTACTATGCTAACATATCCTACAGGTTCGTAGTTATTTCAAATCTGGGGGCGGGAATTATTTCTAAATCCTTCAGGACGGATCGGTTCCGGCTGGTCCGCTCCTTTGAGTAATTCTAGTCCCTTTTCCCACCGGGTAAAAGGGTTTATATCCTTTCGCGAGGAATTGCCCCCAGGTTTGAGACAATTACGCTTACAGCTTAAAACTCATTTCGAAAATAGTCCATACGCGCGCAGAAGCAACGCGCATCACCACGCAATTTCTCCGGTTATTCCCTCCACTTCACTGAAAGTGGTTTTTCCCTCGAACACTTTCAGAACGCCGTCTTCCTGCATGGTCACCATTTCCTGGCGCTTAGCCACTGCGCGCAACGCGACTTCGGATGCTTCTTTAAGAATCGTTTCCTCGATGTCCGCGCCTCCGGTTAAAAACTCGAAGATGCCAACGCGGCCTTTGTAGCCGATGCCGTTACATGCGCTACAGCCAACCGGTTCGCAAACCTTGAATTCGGCGTACTTGGCATGATCCACTTTAGCCGGCAACCGATCAACGAATGCCTTGAATTTTTTCTTCTGTTCGTCGTCAAGCGCGACTGTCTTTTTGCATTTTTCGCAGAGGACCCGCACCAGTCGCTGCGCAATGACAAGCGCGAGCGCCGGACCGATCGAAACCGGTTTCACCCCGAGGTTGATGAGGCGCGGCACGGCGCCGACAGCATCGTTCGTATGGAGCGTCGAAAGCACAAGGTGTCCGGTGAGCGCCGCCTGCAGCGCGATGTCCGCCGTTTCGAGATCGCGCACCTCGCCGACTAGAATAACGTCGGGGTCCTGTCGTACGATAGCCCGGAGGCCGCTCGCAAACGTATATCCCGCCTCATCATCAACCTGCGTCTGCTCAATTCCTTCAATCCGGTATTCAATAGGGTCTTCCAGGGTGATAATTTTGATTTCTGGATCGTTAATGGTCCGCAGGAACGCATAGAGCGTCGTCGTTTTTCCGGATCCGGTCGGTCCGGTGTTGAGAATCAGGCCGTTCGGGCGCGCAAGCGCCTTTTTTACAATCACCAAATTGTCTTCCCGGAGGCCGAGATCCGGAAGCGTGACCATGGTGGCCGATGGGTCGAGAATCCGCATAACAATGGTTTCGCCGAACTCGGCCGGAATGACCGCGACGCGCATTTCAACCTCCTTCTCCCCGAGAGCAATGGTAAAGCGGCCGTCCTGCGCCTCGTCGCGGACGTTAATCTTCATTCCGGAGAGCAACTTGATGCGAAGCACGAAAGCGTCATAGGCCGTCATGCCGAACGCGTCAAAGACATCGTGGAGGAGGCCGTCCACGCGGAACCGTATCTTCGCTTTTTTTTCAGCAGCTTCGGTGTGAATATCTGACGCCCGCATGGCAAGCGCTCCCGCCAGCACAACCTCGATGAATGCTGTCGGGGACGCCTTATTTTGATCGATCGATCCGAACTCTTTCTTCACGGCATCAAGCGTACCAAGGCGCTCGCGAAGTTCGTCAAGCCGGTTTTTCCCAATGCGGACCTTGCCGGTGATTTGTTCTTCTTCCGGTTTGACGAATTGATAATAATGCCAGGCGGCCAACAAACTGCTCGATGACACCACCACAACTTTCACTTCGTACGATTTTGCGCGCAATTCATCGATGACTTTTTTCGCAGCCGGCAAACGGGGATCAACAACCGCAAGCGCCACCTGATTGGACTTCGCCTCGATGGTTGCCAGCTTGCCGTCCCGCGCTTCCGCTTCCGGAACGATCCTCACGGCATCAAGGGAGATTGGAAGTTTTTCGAAAAACTTCCAA
>JAJXYP010000075.1 GCA_021780545.1 bacterium | reverse complement strand
TCTTACCCTCGAACCCCTCGATATCCATAGTCTTATTTTTCTGTACCCCTACCTCCTTGAAGAAAGCCACTATCTCATCACGCTCTTTTTCGCTCAAATCATCGATGGCCTTCCATTTCCCCGACAGGGGATCTGTTGACGGCACAGTAATCAATTTATTATCCTGCTCGCCTCTATCTTTTAGCCTGAGTATCCCGAGCGGCTTCACGGCAACAATGGCACTTGGTTGAATAGGAGAGGAACTCAACACAACGGCGTCAAGCGGATCATTATCTGCTGCCTTGGTGTGAGGTACGAATCCATAGTTGAATGGAAAATGAAAGCCGTCTCGAAATACGTAATCTAACTTGAGCGCTTGTAGTGCTTCGTCGTATTCATACTGATTTACGCTTCCGGAAGAAATCTCGATAAAAACATTAAACTCTTCAGGCTCACCGACAGGAACGCTGGCCAAGTTCATAGAGGGATTATACCACACAAGGGAAGGTTAAAGGTTCCGACCAGAATGAGACGCGAGCACCCCTCTTTAGGCAAAGTATTGCAACATTCGTGGAAATAGGTTTTTGAGGCCGAGAGGTTGCTTTTTATTAATATCAATCTGCATCCTGATCACGCCCACACTCCAATTCTTCGTGAGTTTTTATTTCTAACGTTTCCGCCAATTTTTTACCCGCTTTGAAAGCGGTATCAATATTTTTATCGCGAATGTCGCGTCGTTGCTTTTCATAAGGTTCATGAAATATTTTATGTACAATATCGTTTCTAATTTTGTTAAACGCCATTAAATTCTTGTATTCTATATCGGTTACATGCGTGAGGATGGATAACACAGTAGCTCACTTTCGAGAGTTCAAATCATCTGGCATAGCCCAGGTCTTGGAAAGCTCGGCATCAAAGTGGACGGACCCAATGAGCATTAAGACTTCTTGCATCTTGAATTCGATGTAATTATGTAGTATCTGTATGGCTTCAATTTTGGAACCATTAACATAAGCCTTGTCGGCACGATCCAAGGGCCATTCTATTTTTGACTCATTTTTCTTGTCCACATTTATAGAATAATTCATCTATGTTAAATAGGATACTTCGGTCTCTCGAGCCGATGCACTAGCGGGCGGGGGCGTGGACGACCCTAAAACCTGTTTCTGAGCGAAAGAAGCAAACATTGCGATCCCTGTTCCCTAAAAAAACGAGGCGTACGCAAGGATTTCCTCACGTACGCCGATTGCCGAGCTTTTCTTACTGGCTTGCGCCAGCAAGTGCTACGCCGGCTCGAACAGTCTCTCGGAGGGTCCCGTATGGCGTAAAGCCATCCCCGATCATCGCCCGAAAGTTCTTCAGGATAACCGAAAGCCCCGGAAACCCTTGTTGTGCGCCAATGACTTCACGGGCTTTATCGCGCACCATCCTAGCCCGCCACTCGCCAAGTTCCTCGTATGTGTCCCTCGCATACGGACCGGTTTCCGGAGGACGAGGCTTCGTCTTGCTCTCTTTCGGAAGCCAGAAGATGATGGCCCCTTGGGTACTCGCAATCGCCAAATAATAGCGCTCCCAATAGGTCTGGCGGGGAAGCGAGGCAGCCCACGCGACGCCCAAGCGTCTTCATTCTCCCCTTCAATAGCGAGAGAGAAGAGCGGATGGTTGGGCGTATAGCGGCAGGGGCAAGTGACGTAAGACCCTGCCGCGTATTCGGCGAATAATTCAATCGCTTCACCCTGCCAATCATTACCGCCGCGGACCGGACCCGCAAGAAAAAAACCTCTCGCGAGGCTCGATATAAACCGCGCGCTTTGGTAAAACAAGTTTTATGTCCTTTAATCGGGCCGCCATAAAATCCCTTCCCATCGCCGCCCAGCCGGGATATAATGGTCGCACCACCCATGAAACGAGCACGCACCGTCACGATCCTCGTGCTCGCCATCGCGGTACTATGCGGTTTATGGGTAATAATACTGCGGCATCGATCAGGATTCGACATTTCCGCGTTCGGGGTCGATGCATTTTCCGCAAATAAAGAAGCCATCGCCCCGGCTCCCGTAGTCACATCATCGCCGCAGGCAACCGTTTCGCAGCCGCCGCAACCGAAAGACACTTCCCCGCTCGGCGGATACAACGTCCTCATCGCCGACCGCGGCAACAACCGGATCATCGAAGTCACGCCCGACAAAAAGATCATTTGGGAATACAAATTTAAAGGGCTGCCGCCGGGATATGGCGCCGACGACGCATTCTTCGCCGATGGCGGCAATACCGTAATAGCCAGCCTTGAGTACTATCACGTCATCGAAGAGATAGACTATCGGACCAGAAAAATACTCTGGCAGTACGGCGTGCCGGGAACGCACGGCTCGGGGGCCGGATATCTCTACCACCCCGATGACGCATACAAGCTTCCCGACGGCAACGTTACCGTTTCTGACATCCAGAATTGCCGCATCCTGGAAATAGCGCCCGACAAAAAAATCGTCCGGCAATATGGCGTCACGAGGCAATGCGGAACTGCCGCCGGACATCTGGACGCGCCGAACGGTGACACGCCGCTCGCCAACGGAGATACGCTCGTCAGCACCATACGCAACCATTCCGTCGTGGAATTGAATCCGCAATGGCAGCCGATATTTTCGATGGCTCTGCCGATCGCGTATCCGTCCGATCCCCAGCCAACCGCCGCGGGAAATATCCTGGTGGCTTCGTACGCGAACCCCGGAAAGATCATCGAGATCACGCGGCAAGGAAATGTCGCCTGGGAATTCGACGGCGTGGGCACCACGACCCTCAACAAGCCCTCGCTCGCGATCGAGCTGCCGAACGGCAACGTCTTATCGAATGACGACTTCAATCACCGGGTCATCGTGATCGACAAGCAGACGAAACAGATCATCTGGCAGTATGGCGCAACGGGGAAACCGGGCAACGGCCCCGACCAGCTGAACACCCCCGACGGTCTCAGCATTATCGCCGCGGCAACGTCAACGACTCCCGCGGAGAGTTCGACTCCCTACACGGTGGGCACGGTTACGCGGAACCCGGCGCCGTACGTCGGAACGTCGCTTACCATCCAAGGATATCTCCTGCAGAAAGATACCGGATATGACATTTTTTCGGACGAACCGACGGGTCCGGTCGGCCCCTACGACCTTCCCGTTACCGGACCTCTGCTTGATTCGCTCCGTTCGGGAGTCCTGTACACCCTGAACGGGACTTTTCTGGACCAAGGATTGATTGCGAGCAACGGTAACCCGGATCACTTCGAGGTAACATCCGTCACCACTCCGTAAACGCACGTGGGGCGGTACGATAGTTCCGCCTTGTCTGCGGGGGTCGTGGTCCAGAACCTCTTATTAGCAAGCTTTCGCAGCGTTCTTGAAAAGCAGGCTCTTTGAGGCCGGGGGTCGCTTATACCTTTATTTTCAAGTTGTATCGCGTAAGCCCTTCTCGGTATTCAAGATTTTCTATTTCCGCATTGGGAAGTTTATTCAAAACTCCAGTTGTCCCTGCACCATCCGTTCTAACGACTGGGATATTTCTCTCGAGAAGAGCTCCTTCAATCTTTTTTACGTACATAGAATTTTCTGGGTTCGCTGCCGCTTCAAGATGGCTGTCCACTGCATCGTTGAATTTTTGTTCTCGCACATTTCGTGAATCGTATTCGGGAATATAATCCGGATCATCGGGATTATATTGAGAATCATCTAAAAGGCTTTGATAATAAGTGTCATTTTTTAGGAGCGCGGCGACAGCCTCTCGTGTTAGTTCACCTGATCCGTGGCGATGGAGCATTCGAAATTTAAGATATGGATCATCGCCTTCGCGTGATGGGTTATAAAGAACAGTCAAACCCTCAAGATCTTGTGGTTGAATTTCTCCTATTTCTCCACAAATCGTAATTCCAATCGAAGTTCCCGGAATTTTATGCACGGGGCGGCGCACATTCCCAAGATGCCATGTTTTCGGGAAGGCGTATGCTGCCCCTGCTTTATCAATAAAGACGCCGACAGACTGAGGCTTATATTCATCGGGGACGGGACTCTCCTCAACAGCAATCCCATTGGCTTGAAGTTCCGATTTCAATTCTCCCCAAGAAAGATTCCTTCCAAATTCATTATCTGGGGCCATGACGATATCTGCTCTATTACCACGGGCTGCTTCCTTTATTTTTTCGAGCTGATTTAATACATCCTCAACCTTGAAATTGTATTCTCCGAGAACAACCACGTCGACCCCACTTTCTTTTCGAGCAGATTCTATTCTTTCAATCATCTGGTCAACCGTTTCACAGAGATTAAGGGAGGCGATATTCAAGTCCAGGGCTGGTTCTTTTTCGGGGCGAGATTCAATGGATTTTAGTTTTCCCATAAGTCCATTTTAGATTGAATTTTGAGATAATGAAAACTCGAGGCCGGAAGATCTCTCGAACCGATGCACTAACGGGCGGGGGCAGTAGGAATCGAACCCACATTAGCGGTTTTGGAGACCGCCGTCCTACCACTGAACGATGCCCCCTGGCTGTCGGCCAGCCGGCGCCGGCACCAATTTATGATACACCAGGACTTACTTTCCCGTTATCCGGGCCTCCTTGTGGGCGGTCTGCTTGCGGCACCAGTTGCAGAACTTCGCCAAATCAAGCTTCCGCTCAACCTTTTTCTTGTTCTTATGAGTATAATAATTCCGCCGCTTGCAGACGGTGCAACGGAGGGTTATGAGGTTATCCGCATATTTCACCTTGGCCATATGGGGACATGATACTATAATAGATAGGAAAGCGCAACCGGGGAAACGACCCCGCCAAAGGTCGATTTTTTAATTGAACATTACACGAACGATGGCTATGGAAGAAAAAAAGAACGGTCGATCGAACGGCAACAGCTCCGCGGGTGGCGGGGCGTGCTCCTGTGCCGCAGGCGACGGCTGCAACTGCGCCCATGGGTGCGGCTGCCGCTGCGGCGGGCACGGGCATCACTGGACGTTTTTCCTGCTTCGGACGCTCCTCACGATCCTGATCCTTATGGTGGCCTTCTGGTTCGGCGTGGCGGCTTCCCGCATCGGCAGTTACGGATGGTCCCGCGACGGCATGATGTATGGCCGGTACTATTACCCCTCGGCGTACGGCTCGGGAGGTATAGCCGCGCCGATGATCCCGGCAAACGGAACATCGACTCCAGCAAACGGACCGGGCGGGGCATACTGACGCCAAAGCAGCTAGCGAAGGCGCCGGCGGCGGCGCCTGAAATAACATCCAAAAATCCGCCTTGCGCGGATTTTTGGATGGCAGTTCCCGCCCGCTCCCCCCGCCTGACGGCCCGCTCGGCGGTCTGTTATCTGCCCGCTCTTACCGTCGCAGCTTGATGCCCGCTTTCTCTTCCGGGCGAATGACCCGACTCCGAAGTTCGTCGATCTCCTTGGCGTACCGCAGTCCAGCGATATCTTCCCGCACGTCTTCAGAATTGAACCTCTAAAAGATTTGGGTGAAGGGAAATCGTAGTTTTCTACCAAAACTTATTTATCGCTGCCCCTATTGGATTGCAGATAAAACTACGACTGCCACGGGAGCTTTTAAACGGAAAGATTATGGTCGGAAGTGTTTTGAGCTCCGGGCAAGATGTCCAATTTTGAGCCGATGGGCGGATTTGAACCGCCGACCTACTCCTTACCATGGAGTTGCTCTACCAGCTGAGCTACATCGGCAATGTGGATACGATACCGTATCCGGACAATCAGCGCAACCGGAGCGCCGCGAGATCATGCAGCACTTCGGCGGCGTGCGCGGCCGGTTTTACGTCCTGGTACACCTTGGCGATCTTCCCTGCGGGATCAATGAGAAACGACGTCCGCAACGTCCCTCCGTATTCGCGACCCATAAATTTCTTCTTGCCCCAGACGCCATACTGTTTCACAACTTTCTTCTCCGCGTCGGCAAGCAGCATGAAAGGCAGCCTATATTTTGTCGCGAATTTCTTGTGGCTCGCCGCAGTATCAATACTCACGCCAAGCACGGTTGCCTGGAGCTTCCCGAAGTCCGGAAACGTGTCCCGTATGGTGCAGGCCTCCGTCGTGCAGCCGGGTGTATCGTCTTTGGGATAAAAATAGAGCAGAACCCAACCATTGCGGTATTCGGATAACGCATGCGGCTTGCCATCCTGGTCAGGCAGCGTAAAATCAGGCGCCGGAAAGCCTGGTCGCAGTTTCAATGCGGCAGTTTTTTTTATTTTGTTATTTATTTTTCCGCCGGAATTTATTTTCATGAAATCATGACGTCCCATACAGTATACTCCCGGACTCCCCGATGAGCCACCTCCCGGGATCGAACCGGGGACCTTCTCTTTACAAAAGAGTTGCTCTACCGCTGAGCTAAGGTGGCAATGCGATCATTATCGGCCGCGAAGGACGCCGCCGTCAAGATTCCTCCGTAAGGACGCGCGGTCCGGCGGGCGTAACCGCAACGGTATGCTCGAAATGCGCCGCGGGCAGGCCGTCGCGGCTCGCAAAACTGTCGTCTTTGCGCGTAACGGTCGCGCCGCTGCGACCAGCCACAACCATGGGCTCGATCGCGATCACCATCCCCGCCTCAATAAGCTCACCGCTTCCACGGCGGCCAAAATTGAAAACCGGCGGATCCTCGTGAAGCGTGCGGCCGATCCCATGCCCGATCAGGCCTTCGGCGACGGCAAAACCGCGGCGTTTCACCGCCTGCTCGATCGCGAAACCGACATCGCCGAGCGTTTTGCCGGGCCGCGTTTCGGCGATGCCCGCCTGCAGGGCTTCGCGCGTGGCATCCATCAGCTTCCGCGCAATCACCCGCCGTTCGCGCTCGGCAGGAGACGCCGCAGGCCCGCCGGCCGTCGCCGGCGACTCCACGAGCACCGTCACCGCCGCGTCAAGATACCATCCGTGGTAGACGAGGCCGAGGTCAAGTTTCAGCAAGTCGCCGTCACCGAGCGGGCCATCCGACGGCTGACCGTGCACAACCACCTCATTCAGGGATGCGCAGAGCGTATAGGGATACCCTCGCCGCGCTCCCGCCGGACGATAATTCAAAAATGCCGGTTTCGCCCCGAGCTCGTGGATCTTTCGATATGCGATGCGATCAAGCTGTTTCGTCGTAACGCCAACCGCCGTCCGATCCACAAGCTCGCGAAGCACGGCCGCCAGGCGCCGCCCGCCTTCGGCCATAATTTCGATGTCTTCCGGCGTCTTGATCGTCATCATGGCATCATGCCGGAAGCATTGCCTTGATCGCGGCGTCGATCCGCGCCGCCACCGCGGCTTCCGTTCCCATGCCGGAAATCCGCGCGAAGCGGTATTGTTTTCTGAAAAATCGCACGACCTGCGCAACCTCCTTCCGGTAATATGCGCGGCGGTTCATGAGCGCGCGGCGGCCGTCATCCTCGCGGCCGCGCTTCGCCGCGCGGCGCACTGTTTCCGCCCCCGTAATATGGAGATAAACAACGATCGGATCGGAGCGGCGGTACCGCTTGAGCCATCCGGCCGCGAGCCGCGCCTCGCCGATCATTTTCGGGTGGCCGTTAAAAAGCAATCCGCGCGTCGCGGGAGCCGTTCGGATTTTCCGCTC
>JAJXYP010000030.1 GCA_021780545.1 bacterium | reverse complement strand
GCCGCTCTCGCGCGGATGGTGGATTTTCGCCCTCCTCTCCCTCTTCCCGCCCGTCATTGCTTCTCTAACCTGGCCGAAGGGACCGGGATGGCGCGCGATTCACATTTGGAAACAGCACATCGGCCGACTCGGAACATTCCCCTTCGAGGACGCCGGCAAAGAAGCTGTCGACCGGGCACGGAAGATCGGGCGGGATGCCCTGGAGCATTCCGCCGCCATACTCAACGAAATGAAGGCCGAAGAAGCGATTTCAATTGCGGAGCTGAATCGGCTGAAACAGCTGGAGCACGAATTTCTCTTGTGCAACGATTGGGAATTGGCCCGCGCCAAGAGAGACGAATGGGAGATCGAAGAAGATCTTCTGAAAATAAAATCGGCTGACCGCGAAAATGCCGAGCTTGCGTTCTATGAAATCTGGCACCTGCTTGTCGGATGCCGACCGGGAACGCCGCCTATTAAGGCATGCTCAGATATTCCCTGCATTAATCTGATGCCGGAGATCCTGCGTGAATTCCACGACGCCGATGAGTACCTCAGATCGGCATCGGCCGGACTCCCTCGATAAGGAAGCGGGGCTGAGTTCATCGGCCATTTGCTTGCTTTGTCTGTTTGTTCTTATCCGCCCGCGAGCACTTTCGTGCTTCCGGGCGGTATTTTTACCGGCCCAGACGGCGGTTGTCACGGCATGCTATTTAACCGCCGCGGAAAAATCGATTACACTATAAAGCAGCTACCTGGAGATTCTGTCCAGAAGGCAGGAAAGGAGCTCTATGTGTTTTTTAAAACGCGACGTCCTAATCTATCAGCTGTGGCGGTTTCTTCTCACGCCACTCCTGTGGATCACCATTGTAGGCATTGCATCGTACCTCGTGCGACCGCCGCAATGGACCGATAGCCAAACCGCAACCGCAGCCGGCGGCGCTACGGCAGTGATCGCTCTCTATGTCATCTTCCTCCTCGATGGCCGGGAAAAACGACGCGTTCTGGGGTACTGGAGGAAGCATGTTGAAAACATGGGCGATTTCCCCACGGCCGGCAAAGATATCCGAATCGCACAGGATATCCTCCGCAAACTCCTGCTGCAAACCGCAGGGGATTTGATCGAAGCCGACTTTCGCAAAAACGCCGCGTACCAGATGCTGCTCACAATGAGCCGCCTGGGCCACGCACCGGAAACCATCGAATACCGGGGCGCCGACGATCGGTATCGACGAGCGAAAGATATCCATCGCTGCATCGAACGATCGCTTGCAGGATTGCTCCGCTTCGCTGCAGGCACGGATATCGGACCCGGAAACATTCCGGTGCTCGGCATCCTGACCGACTGGGCGGGCGGCTTCTCGAACCCGTACCAGTTATGCGAATTTGTCCGGCGGTTGGATGAGTCCGGCGCGACCGCAAAAGCAGCTGCCGCCGGCGCCGACGGATTCTCCCAATAATGCGGGCAAGAATATGTTCCGTCCGGCATGCCCCACGCCGGACGGATTTTTTACCGTCCTCCCGCCGCCCCCTTGTTCTGCGCGCCCCGCGCCGGACAAAAACGCCGCGGGCCATCGCGCCGCATGATATACTGATACTATGCATTGGATCGCAAAACTGATCCTCCTCACCGCCGGCAACGCATTCGCCCTCTGGCTCGCGAACCGCTGGGTGCCGGGATTCGTCCTCACGGCGCCGCTTCTCGGCCTTATGCTTCTCGGCCTTATGCTCGTCATCCTCAATTTCATCCTGAAGCCAATTCTTACGCTCATCTTCGGTCCGGTCATCGTAATTACGCTCGGCCTTGGCCTCATCATTGTGAATGCCCTCATCCTCTGGTTCGCCGCTTCCCTCTCGCAGCGCCTTGACTTCATTCACGGAAGTATTACCATTCAGACGATTCCAGCCCTCATTTTCGCCACGCTCATCGTGAGCATAATCAATTTCATCATCCATCTGGCATAATAGACCCGTCCATAGTAAGCTAAGTCAATCAACATAAATCATGGCCGTCATTCAAATCCTGCTTTCCATTGCAATCATTACGCTCATCCTGCTGCAGCAGCGCTCCGCCGGTATGTCTGGACTCATGGGCGGCGGCGATAGCGGCAGCGCCTATCAGACGCGCCGCGGCATGGAAAAAACGGCGCTTTATGCAACCATCGTTCTCACGATAATTTTCGTGGCGCTTTCGCTCTACCAGCTGGTGCATTCGTAATGTCCTTCCTGAAAAACCTGCTCTCGGCCTTCACCCCGAAGGAACGCGCGATATTTCTCTCGTCCGCCGCAATCGCGGCCGCGAGCTTTTTCGCCGTTATTGGAATCGTGATTGCCCAATCGACGCGGATGGTCCCCGCGCCCGGCGGCACCTATCGGCCGGGACTCGTCGGTCAACCGGAGTACGTCAATCCGGTAACCGCCCGGAGCGAAGCCGATCTGGAGCTCGTGAAGCTTGTTTATCCGAACGTGGCCGATGTTGCGGATCAGATTACGTCATCGCCAGGCGGCCGCACCTGGACCGTGCACCTCAAAAGCGGGCTGACCTGGCAGGACGGCGCCCAACTCACCAGCGACGACATCATCTTCACGGTGCAAAGTATCCAAAACCCCGACGCTGATTCCCCGCTCGCAACCGCATGGCAAGGCGTCACGGCAAACCGCGTAAGCGAGCTCGAAGTACAATTTAAGCTTGCCAATCCGTATGCCTTCTTCGCGGATGATCTCAGCCGGCTCTATATCGTTCCGAAACATCTTTTTGCCGACGTCCCGCCGGGCAACTGGCGGCTGTCCGATTACACGCTGAAACCGGTGGGCGCGGGACCGTATGAATTCGTTTCCTATAACCAGGGCGCCGACGGATTCATCACTGATTACAAACTCAAGGCGTGGGGGGGGTATGCCGGTAGCCACCCCCTTATTCCCAATCTCGATTTCGCCTTCTTTCGGAACACAACCGATTTAATCAATGCCTTCAATGCCGGGCAAATCGACGGATTCGGTGGCGCGACGAATGGCGACCTGGCCGCGATCGACCGGCCCTACCAGCTCCTCACCTGGCGCACGCCCGGATATTACGCAGTCTTCTTCAATCAAAGCAAGAACCTTGCCCTGCAGGATCCGGCCGTCCGTGCGGCCCTTTCGATGACAGTCGATCGCAACGCGCTGGTCAGCCAGGCGCTCGACGGCCACGGCGTTCCCGACTATGGCCCCATACCGCCCGATGCGCCATACTATGCGCCGGTCGGCGGCAATCCGATATCGACATCGACTCCAAATCAGGCACCCGGTTCTTCTTCAACCGCCTCGGGGACGCCCGAAACGCCGCTTGACGCCGCCGCCGCGCTTTTGACCCAGGCCGGATGGAATATCAGCTCCTCAACCGGATTCCGGACGCACATGATTCAACAAACCGCCGTGCCGCTCGCGGTCAATCTGACGGTGCCGGACATCGGCTTCCTGGTTCGCACCGCCCAAGCGCTCCAGAACGAATGGAGTTCGCTCGGCGCCCAGGTGACGATCGCGACCGACACGACGGAGAATATCGTCGCAAACGACATCAGAAACCGCAACTACGAATCACTGCTTTTCGGCAACGTCCTCGGCCCGAACTCGGACCTCTTCTCGTTCTGGGATTCGTCCCAGCGATTCTCGCCGGGCCTCAATCTCGCAATCTATCAAAACAAGAGTGTCGATGCGCTTGTCGAGGATGCGCGGCAAAACATGAGCGACGCATCGCGCACGGCGGAATTCGCCGCCGCCCAGGCGGACATCGTCGCCGACACGCCGGCCGTCTTCCTCTATTCGCCCGACTACCTCTACGTCGCGGCGAACAATGTCCGCGGCGTTTCAACCCAGGAATCCCTCGGCGATCCATCGGATATTGCGCAGCAGATGGCGGGCTGGTACCTTGATACGGCGCGTGTGTTAAAATAGCGGAGGCGTATCGGGCAAGGATGGACGGCTTCCCGCAGCTGTTTGACTTTTCAAAACCGTCTGTGCTATACTGATTTTTCGCCAATAGGTTCTTTCCGCTCGGGTGGCGGAACTGGCAGACGCACTGGTTTCAGGTACCAGCGGTCGCAAGACCATAGGAGTTCAAATCTCCTCCCGAGCACCGTTTGAAAAGAAAAAATTAAATAAATTAATAATCAGTTGCATCGTATGAATACGATAAGAAAAACAGACCGTCAGCGCAGCAAGCCGGCTGATTCGCCGCGGGAAACCGCTGCGGCGCAGCCAAATCAACTAAACCGGCCCAGCCAGCCAGGCCGTTCCAGCCGCCCCAATCGGCCGGCGGGACATCGCCCCCGCATCGCGCCGAAAGAACCGGGCACCATCCAAGTTGGCGGCCGTATTTCGGAACGCAAATTCAGCTATACCCCGCCCCGCGAAGAAAAAGGAGCGGCGGCGGCGGCGCCTCCGAATCCGAACGCAGTCCGGTTTGTGCCGCTGGGCGGCCTCGAGGAAATCGGCCGGAACTGCATGTTCCTCGAATACCGCGACGAAATCATCCTGATCGATGCCGGCTTGCAATTTGCCGAAGAGGAAACGCCGGGCATCGATTACATCATCCCGAACGTCCAATACCTCGAGCGGAAGCGCCAGAACATCCAGGCGATCGTCCTGACCCACGGCCACTACGACCACATCGGCGCTCTGCCACACCTCCTCGCAAAGCTCGGCAATCCCCCGATTTACGCAACCTCCATCACGAAAGCAATCATCGAAAAACGGCAGGAAGATTTCCCGAACGCGCCGAAAATGAAAATCATCACCGTAAAAAACGGCGACGAACTCAAGCTTTCCAATTATTTCACGGCCCGCTTTTTCGGCGTGCCGCACACCATTCCCGAAACGACGGGCGTGCTGATGAAAACCCCGATCGGCAACATCGTGCACTTCGCGGACTTCCGGCTCGACTATGACGACGAAGGCAACCCGCACGGCCTCGAGGAGTTCGAAAAGATCGGCGATATGGGCGTCCATAGTTTCATGGTGGACAGCACCGCGGCCGAACGGCCGGGGCATTCGGTGTCGGAAAAAACCGTCGAGCGGAATCTCGAGGAGATTTTCTCGCACGCCGAAGGGCGCATTATCGTCGCCACTTTCGCCTCGCTTCTCACCCGTATCGGCGAAATCATCAAAATCGCTGAGCGGCTCGGCCGCAAGGTCGCCCTGAACGGCTACTCGATGAAAACAAACATCCAAATCGCGGAGACGCTCGGCTTCATCAAGGCCAAGGAGGGAACGATCATCGCCGTCGAGGAAATCGCCAAATATAAAGACGATAAGATTCTGATCCTTTCGACAGGCGCCCAAGGCGAATCGAACGCCGGTCTTATGAAGATGATCAACGGCGAACACCGCCACGTCAAAGTGAAACCCGGCGATTCGTTCGTGCTCTCGTCGTCCGTCATCCCGGGCAACGAGCGCAGCGTCCAGGCGGTCAAGGACAACCTGGCGCGCCAGGGCGCGATCGTTTACCACTCGGCCCTGGTCGACATCCATTCCTCGGGCCACGCTCCGAAAGACGACCTGATGCTCGTCATGAAGCTCATCCGGCCGAAATTCCTCGTACCGGTCCACGGCTACTACTTCATGCGCGCCGCAAATGGCCAGTCCGCACGCGAAGTCGGCATCCCGAAGGAAAACGTCATCCTGATGGACAACGGCCAGGTGGCCGAACTCACGCCCGATGGATTCCGGATCACCCGGGAGACCGTGCCCGCATTCTACGTCATGGTGGACGGCCTCGGCGTCGGCGACGTCGAAGAAATCGTCATCCGCGACCGGCAAGCGCTCGCGGCTGAAGGCATGATGATCATTATTATGACGATGAGCCGCAACGGCGGCAAAGCCGGCCAGCTCCTCAAGAACCCCGACATCATCTCGCGCGGCTTCATCTACCTGAAAGAGAACCAGGAAATTCTGGATGAAATCCGAAAACGCATCCGCGGCATCATGCAGCGCCTTCCCCAGAATAAGGAAACCGAACCCGATTATCTCAAAACGCTGATTCGCGACCAGGTCGGACAGTATATCTATAACCGGACGCGCCGGCGACCGATGATCCTGCCCGTTATAATAGAAATCTAGTATTATATAGGAATATGGCGAAGCCGATTCTCTTTTCGGGCATCCAACCGTCCGAGCGGCTCCACGTCGGCAACTATTTCGGCGCCCTCGAACACTTCGCGGCACTCCAGGAATCGGGGAAATTCGACTGCCTGTTCTGCGTCGTCGATCTGCATTCCATCACGGAATCCTTCGACCCGAAAGAGAAGAAAGAACAGATTCTCGCCGTCGCGGCGGATTTTCTGGCAGCGGGTCTCGACCCTGCGCGATCGGTCATTTTCCAACAGTCGCAGGTGGCGGCACACAGCGAGCTCGCCTGGATTCTGAATACCATAACACCGATCGGCGAGCTTGAGCGAATGACGCAATACAAGGACAAAGCAGCGCGGCAAAAAGAAAACGTGAACGTCGGCCTCTTCGATTATCCGGTCCTCATGGCCGCCGACATTCTCCTCTACCGTGCGGCTGCGGTCCCCGTTGGCGACGATCAACTGCAGCACATCGAACTTGCCCGGACGCTGGCGCGCAAATTCAACAACCGGTTCGGAAAAACCTTCATTGAACCGAAAGGCCTCCTTGCCCGGACGCCGCGCATCATGAGCTTAAAAGATCCGGCTAAAAAAATGTCGAAGTCGCAGCCCGAAGGATGCCTGTTCCTCGACGATGATGCGGACGCCGTGCGGGCAAAAATCGCCCGCGCGGTAACCGACTCCGGCTCCGAGGTCGCCTATGATCCGGACCACCGGCCCGGCCTCGCCAATCTCCTCGATCTTTACGCCGCCGTCGATCCCGACCGGCGCGAACCGAAAACCATCGCCAAATTATTCGCCGGAAAACAGTACGCCGACTTTAAACGCGGACTCGCCGAAGCCGTCGCCCGGCGCTTCGAGCCCTACCGCAAAGCGAAAGCGGAACTCGCCCGACACCCCGAACGCATCACGGCTATGCTCGCCGAAGGATCCGCCAAAGCCAACCGGATGGCCGCGGAAACGATGCACGACGTGAAAGAGAAATTGGGGCTGGCGGTATAAGGAGGACTACTTCTATACCTTCCTCAGTCCTATCCATAAATCGCTGCCCTCGAGTTTCGTCTTTTGTTCGGCAATAAATTTATCCGACCGGGCGTAGCTTACGGATTTCGCGCCGACATCGGCGCGGAGCGCTGCTTCGCGCTTAACCACCGCCGCCCGCACCTCGTCAGATGCGTCAAGCATAAGCGCGATACGGTCGCGAGGCGCGAGGCCCGCCGTCTGGCGGAGTTCCTGAGCCATGCGGATAACATCACGGAGAATCCCCTCCTCCCGCAGCGCTGGCGTGATGACGACATCAAGCGCGACGCCTTCCTTGATCCTTGAATCAATTACCGTCCGCTTCACATTCACCTCTTCGGCGAGTATCGCGGCGAGCGCCCGATCGGAAAGCGCGTCCGCCGCGGACGCCGACTTTGCGACGAAAATCGCCGCGAGCGGCTGGCGAACTTTAATGCCCGCCTCCGCGCGCTTCGCGAGGCCGGCCGCCGCGAGATCACGGATTATCGCCATGCGCGCAATCAATTTCTTCGCCGGAGCCGGCAAGCCGCGGGAAGAAACCTCCGGCCAGTCCTCCAAATGCACCGACTCCTTCCCGCCGCCAAGCGCGGCATAGAGCGATTCGGCAAAAAAAGGCGTAAAGGGCGCCATCAGTTTCGCGAGTTCACGCAGAACGAAACCGAGCGTCGCTGACGCGGCTTCATAGTCCTTCCGATCTTCCGGGCGCTGGAGACGCCGGCGGGAACGCCGGATATACCAGCGCGACAAATCGTCAACGAACCGCTCGATATCGAGCGCAGCTTCGCGGATCGCGTATGCGTCAAGCTTGTCCGTTACCAAAGCCGCCAGCTCGCCGAACCGCGCGACGATCCATTTATCCAGGATACTCCGCGAAGCGGGTGCCGCC
>JAJXYP010000006.1 GCA_021780545.1 bacterium | reverse complement strand
ATTGCAGCGTGAGAGAATGAAAAAAGACAAGAAAACTTGTCGAGTGACTGTCTAAAGAAAGGGGTCCACTACAAAAAAAGGCACTACAATGAGGCCGCAGAAAATCTCTGTCGGCCTCTTTTATTTCTAATGATTGTGCTGCTCGAATCGAAAAACGTGCGGCTCGTCGGGCGATGAATCTTCCGAGAGCAAGAGCAGTTCCGAGTTCCCGAAATGGAATTGCGCAATTACCGCTTTCCAATCAAGATTGTAGTAGGCGGCATAAATCATTTTCCCGATGTCGCCATGCGCAACGAGGAGAACGTTGCCGTCGTGCTGTCGTTGCTGCACTTCGCCTATAACCCGTCTTCCTCGTTCCCATACCGCAGGAAACGTCTCCGCACCTTCAGGAGAGAGGAAATAGACGACTGGACTCCCAGAAAAGACGTGGCTAGTTGTGATGATATCTGGAGCACAGAGTGCTGTGATATCTTTTATCGGTTTGCCCGTCATCACGCCGTAATCTCGTTCAATCAAATCTTGCATCACGATCGGTTTGGCGATGCCAAGCGTGTCTGTAATAGTTTCTGCGGTTTTGTGAGCCCGCTGCAACGGCGAGCTATAAACGGCATCGAAGCTGATCCTGTCTCTCTTAATTTCCTGCGCTAAAGTTCTAGCCTGTTGTAAGCCCAAATCTGTTAGCGGTTGATCTCTGTGGCCGTTCAGCACGCCGTTCACGTTGTCGCTATCTTGTCCATGGCGAGCGAGATAAATTTTTAGCATGTTGAAGTGGATCCCTTTTAGACAGTCACTCAACAAGTTTTCTTGTCATTTTTTCATTCTATCGCGCCGTAATCTTCTCCGCAAACACTGATGGCGGCGTCTTGAGTGCGAAGTGGATCCCCCGGTGGTTGTAACAGATGCAAGTTTTTTGCCCCTTAGCACAAATTTAGAACCGAGGATTTGGGAGGGTTAATTTTTATCTGCCGTTCATCTGTTTTAAACTTCTGCTTCGCGTCGCGAGCGAAGGTATCGTCTTACTGATTTTGAATTGCTCCGACCGAAAGCACTGGATGGGCTGAAATAGCGTTTCGTATCCGGGATGGTAGAATAAGCACATGCTTCAACTTATTTTTCTGGGTGTCATTGCTGGTTCTGGTATCGCCGCAATCTTTGGCGTACGGCTGATTTTGGCGATAAAGGCGCAAAAGGGCCAATCCGCCGCAGAACAAAAACCCGTGCCAATCGCCGCGACCGCTTTGTCTCCCTACCGGAACGACCAAATGAAACGGATAGCGGACGTGTTTGGCTTGTCGTTCACCGATCATTTCCCCTTCAATTGGAAAACGTTTATAGGATCATCATTTTCCACAAAAATAGGACGGCAAGTCAATGAAATGGCCGGAACTATCAATGGCCACAGCGTGCTCATTAGGGAATCATGGTATTCTCCGGGACGGGATGGCGTAATCCGAACGTACATGGAAATTGACGGCAAGGGAGAAACATATACCTGGGACGATGGGATGCAATGGGCGATCCCGTTGAACGAACTCTGGAAGAGGCTGCGAAACTTAGCCGGCCCGAATACAAACATCCCTGAATCATGGCAATCTTCGCAAACAACCACAACCATGAGACGCATGAAACGTTCGGATATTGTAAAAATAATACTTGGTCTTCTTCTTTTTTTCGCTCTATCGATATATTTTATTATCCAGGGACGTTATTGCTCGCTTCCTGGATGGGACTTATTTGGAAGCGGCGTGCAGGGCCGTGCTGATTGCCTTTAAATAAAACAGCCCATGGAATTCGCGCATAAGAAAATCACCCTGATGGGGCTCGGTCTCCTGGGCCGCGGTCTGGGCGACGCCCGGTTTTTCGCCGAGCGCGGGGCCGAGGTTATCGTCACCGATCTCAAAACCGAAGCGGAGCTCGCGCCATCCGTCGCCGCACTCGCCGGATTTTCCAACATCGCCTTCCACCTAGGCGGACACCGGATGGAGGACTTCGAAAACCGCGACCTCATCGTCCGCGCGCCGAACGCGCCGCTCGACTCCCCCTTCATCGCCCGGGCGCGTGAGCGCGGCATACCCGTCGAAATGGACGCGGCGCTCTTCGTAAAACTGTGCCGCGAGCGGTTCGGTGATGCGGCGGCGAGCGGCGGCGGCATCACGATCGCGGGAGTCACGGGCACGCGAGGAAAATCGACCGTCACGCAGCTGATCTATGAAATGGCACGAGCGGCGGAAACGGACCTTGCGGCGGCGGACAAAAACGGCGGAGAAAGCGGCGGCCGCGTCCACCTCGGCGGCAACGTACCCGACACCGCCACGCTCCCGCTCATCGACGCCGTCCGTCCGGGCGATACCGTCATTCTCGAGCTCGATTCCTGGCAGCTTCAGGGATTCGCCGAAGACCAACTAAGCCCCCGCATCGCGGCATGGACAAACTTCATGCCCGACCACATGAATTACTATCGGGGTGATATGGATCGCTATTTCGCCGACAAAGCCGCGATCGCGCGATTCCAAAAACCCGGAGATTGGTTCGTCGCTCCCCGCGACATCAAAGAGCGGATCGAAACGCGATTCGGAGCGCTGGCGGGAAATTATGCCGAACCGGCCGATCTCGCCGGCTGGGAAGTAGCGCTGCCCGGCGATCATAATCGCGCCGACGCCGCCATCGCCGCGGCGGCGGCGGACCGGCTCGGCATTCCGCAGAACATCATCGCCGCTGTCCTGCGCACATTCACCGGACTTCCGAATCGCCTCGAGCGGCTCGGCGAAAAAAATGGAATTGTCTTCTATAACGACTCCAACGCGACCACGCCCCAAGCTACCATCGCCGCTCTTTCAACGCTCTCCGCCGCGGGACGTCCGATTATCCTCATCGCGGGAGGCAGCGATAAAGAACTCGATTTTGACGGCCTCGCGCGCGCCATCCCAACACAAACCAAACGGCTGGTTCTCATCCGAGGCTCCGCGACGGAAAAACTGAAATTGCTCCTGCCCGCCGGCATCGCCCCGGCCGACGAAGCGTCGGATATGGCGGCCGCGTTTCGCGCCGCGCTCGCGGCGGCGGCGCCCGGCGACACCATCCTTCTTTCCCCCGGAGCGACGAGCTTCGGCGTATTCAAAAATGAATACGACCGCGGCGACCAGTTCCGCGCCTGCTTCGAACACCTTCCTGAGGGCTGACGACCGCACCACCGCGGCACGAAACGGACAATTCCGGAAACGGCAAACCCGAATTGAAGAAATCCCCGTTCTGCGCTACGATAGGGTCATGTCATCAGCCATCGGCAAGCGCGAACTGGAACACCTCGCCAAACTGGCGCGCATCGAACTTGATCCCGGTGAAGAAGAACGCCTGATCAAAGATCTTGCCGCAATACTCGGTTATTTCTCGGAACTGCAATCGCTAGACACCGCGAACGTCGAACCCATGCCCGGCGGAACGGATCTCCGCAACATCTTCCGCGCCGACGGCGGGGAAAACGGCGGCGCCGAAAACACGAACCGCGGCGCGGGCGCCGACGCCTTCCCCGAGTCGCAGGATGGCTATCTTAAAACACCGCCGGTTTTCGAATAACAGGCGCCATGGATTTGCTCCGCAACCTGACCATTACATCGTTCCGGGACGGCCTCCTCGAAAAGCGGTTCTCCGCGCTCGAAGTGGCACAGGCATCATTCCGGCATATCCGCGAACACGACGGCGAAATTGGCGCGTTTCTTAGCACAGCCGAGGAATCGGCGCTCCGCGAAGCGGAAGTCGTCGACCTGGCGGTCGCGGGGGGCGAAAATCTACCGCCGCTCGCCGGCGTACCGCTCGCCATCAAAGACAACATCCTGATCGAAGGACTGCCGGCGACAGCTGCTTCGAAAATGCTTGAATCATATATCGCCGCTTACGACGCGGGCGTCATCAGAAAACTGAAGGCTGAACGGGCCGTCTTCCTCGGCAAAGCCAACCTCGACGAATTCGCGATGGGTTCCTCAACCGAAAATTCCGCGTTCAAGACAACGAGGAATCCGCACGATACGACGCGGGTCGCCGGCGGATCATCCGGCGGCTCCGCAGCTGCCGTTGCTGCGCATTTCGCCGTCGCCGCGCTCGGCTCCGACACCGGCGGCTCCATCCGCCTTCCCGCAAGCTTCTGCGGCGTGGTCGGCTTGAGCCCCACCTACGGCGCGGTTTCCCGATCGGGCGTCATCGCAATGGCTTCAAGCCTCGACCAGGTTGGTCCGATCACGAAAACCGTCGAGGATGCGGCCGTTCTTTTCCGCGCGATCGCCGGCCACGATCCCCTGGATGCCACCTCGCGTCCGGATCTCGGCGACCTCTACCGAACCATCGACCAGCCGAAGCTGGAAGACGTGCGGCAGCTCACCGTCGGACTCCCCGAAGAATATTTCGAAAGCGGCACCGATCCCGCCGTAACGAAAGCCGTCGAACGCGCGATCGAAAAACTGAAGGGTCTCGGGCTGCGGTTTAAAAAAGTTTCGCTGCCCCACACAAAATACGCGCTCGCCGCCTACTATATCATCGTTCCCGCCGAAGTCAGCTCCAATCTCGCCCGCTTCGACGGCATCCGCTACGCCCGGCTGGCCGGCCGAAGCGGCGCTCTCGCCGAAACCTACTTCCGCCAAAAGGGGGCCGGGTTCGGCGCCGAATCAAAACGGCGCATCATCCTTGGCACCTTCGTCCTCTCATCCGGCTACTACGACGCCTACTACGACAAAGCCCAGCGCGTCCGCACGCTCATCAAACACGATTTCGACGAAGCATTCCGCGGCGTCGACGTCATGCTGACGCCCGTCGCCCCGTCTCCCGCCTTCAAAATCGGAGAGCGCGCCAACGACCCGCTCGCGATGTACCTCGCGGATATTTTCACCATTCCGCTCAAACTCGGCGGCTTTCCCGCCGTTTCAATCCCGGTCGACCGAGAATCCGAAGGTCTTCCGATCGGATTCCAGCTGATCGGCCGAAAATGGCGCGAGGCTGACATCCTCGGCATCGGCCAGTTCTACGAACGCATATAGCGGTATAATGATACGGACATGAACCCGGCAGCCAATCCGACCGTCCATCAGCTCACCGCGGCATATTTTTCGAACCTCGGAACCATCGAGGTCATAAGCGCCGTCGTCTCAATCGGCGTACTCGCCGCCATCATCGTAATCATCATAAAAATCGGCTGGTTTTCGCTGCGGGTCGACCGCTTCCGCGATGTCGTTCTGAAAACCGACCTCTCGAAGGATCTCTCGCGGCGCTCCTGGAAATCCATCCAGGATCATTTCTACCGCGGCACGGAGAACGACATCAAGATGGCCGTCATCGAAGCCGACAAGCTGCTCGAGGAGGCGCTGCGCCATTCTGGCGTGCGCGGCATCACGCTTGGTGACCGCCTGAAAAACATCAAGCCAAGCCAGTATCCGCACCTGGACGACGTCTGGCAAGCGCATCGCCTGCGAAATCAAATTGTCCACGAACCAACTTTTAAATTAAAACGGGACGCCGCGGAACGAGCGCTTAAAATTTACGAAGAAGTGCTCGGGGCGTTTCACCTCCTGCCGTAAGAAATGCAGCTAAAAAACAAACGGCGGTGCGCCGTTCGTTTTTTTTCTTACTTGCTTCCCGGCAACGCGCCCTGAGCAGTGGATGTCGAAACCGGTTTCGTAGAATTCGCCGCAGCGGACGGAGCCGTCGAAGTCGCCGGAGCGGTTGGCGTCGCCGCGGGCAGACCGCTTACGGAAGCAACCGTCATTACATCCGATCCCGGAACATACGTTCCGGAAAGCGTCACCGTCTTGCCGACAGCGGCTTTGAGGTCGGGAGCAATTTTCGGATCATATGAATTCGCGACATAAATCTTCGCGTTATCAGGTGTCGCGAGGACATATTGCCGCCCGGCGCTCACGGTTCCCTGGATCGAAATCGGCGTCGTCGTCGCTCCGCCCGGCGGCACGGCGTAGAACGAAAGCTCCAGCGCCAGATTAGCGTTCGTCGCCGTAAGCGAAGCAACCTGCGCCGCATAGCTCGTGCTTGACGCGTCGAGCTCCGTCCGCAGCGATGAAAGCTGCGAACTCACATTGGCGCTCTGCGCGTTGAGCGATGTTATCTGCGCGGCAAGGCCGCCGTTCTGCGATGCATAGGACCAAGCAAGGCCGGCGAGCGCGACAATAATTATCCCGCCCACGATCTCCCCGATCAACCGCCCCTTCCCGCCGCCCGATACCGTTCCGCCGCCGATTGCGCCCGCAACGCTCGCCGGAGGATCGGCCTGGAAAGTATTTCCCTTGATCGTCCCGCCGAATTTGCCCGGATCAAACTTCACAGCCGGCTGTTCTTTCGGAGAAACAAGATCGCTCACGCGGATCGTTCCCGGATCGGCAATCTTCGCCGAGCCGCCCATCGCGGCAGGCTTGGAAGCCATGGATTGGCCGGAAATACCCGCCGTTCCCGCAACCGCCGGCGATGCCGTGAATGCCTTTACCGTCGGTGTCTGCTGCGCCGCCGGAGTCGCGGTGTCGATTTTTTTCAACGTGTCTTCGACATCACCCGCCACCCACCCAGCCGAAACGAGAGCCGACTTAATAGCGTCGCGCGAAACATCCAGCTTCATCTGCGAGGAAATATAATCAACGAGCTGTTCTTGTACCATAGTTTTATAGTAACACAGCCGATCGACAGCCAAACCGCGAGTAATCCACAGGTGTCGATAACCGGCAGGAAACGCGATCCGATCGCGGGATAATAGGATATAATAGAGCTATGATTAAATCGTCCCACCGGCATCGGCGCGATTCATCGATTGCGTGGACCATCGGCATCCTCGCGATCCTATTCGTCATCATCCTTCTCGCCGCCGCCAACTATAACCCGCGGCCGGCAACCGGCGGAAACAGTGCGTCGCCGCAGACCCAAGCCAGTCCGTAGAACACATCACGCGCGGAACTCACAACTTGAATTTATCCGGCGGACAGGTACAATAAACACCGAGATCGGACAGTAAAGCGGGTATCGTATAGCGGCTATTATGCGTCCTTGCCAAGGACGAGATACGGGTCCGACTCCCGTTACCCGCTCAAAGTAGGAAATTTTTCATGTAATTGAAGAATTGCATTGTGTTTGCTCGCATCTAATGAGGCTCTAGCATTGCGAATTCCGGCCGCGGTATATTCCTTCGGCTTCATAAAAATACTGATCAGCACAAAGTTGATAAGGAGTACGGCAATGCCGAGCTAGAAAATGATATCGACCAGGCAAGAAAACGGGTGTATTGTTAAGAGAACATGAAAAAGGAAAACAGTCACAACGACTGGTCGCTGGACGACCTACTCAAAAAATTCCAAAGCAAAGGGAACGATGAACCCAATATGCTTGTCAACGCCGAAAATGTCACTGCGCCTGGGCAAGGTGTCCTTAAATATCCGGAACAACAAATAAGCTTCAGGCCAGAAACCAAAAAGGAGCTAGCCGAACAGCTGCAACTTTTTAAAACAACCCTGCACCCCGAAGCCAGAGTCATATACTATCCCTCATGTAACCTGGACACTACCGTAAGTTCTATATTCCCTGATGCCAGAATCATTTATGTCGACCTGGATAAAAAGATAGTCGATGTGCTTAAAGAACATAATTTCGAAGCCATGGAAGCTGATGCCACCCAATATTCTCCAGATGAACAACCGGATATCGTCTTACTACTTAACCCCGTCATTAACCCCGAAAAACCAGCAAGCACCGTTAAAGAAAACGGCTATGTGATTTGCAACAATTACCACAATACCGCAAACAACATGCACCAAAACGACGAATTCGAATTGGTTGGCGTTGTGCCGCCTTATAAAGAAAGATCAACCGCTTTGGACACTCAACAGTTGGAAGATTATTTTAACAGCATTGAAACAGACGAGGAATTTAAAAAGGTCAGCCAGGAAGGGGGAAATATAACCTACGAACGGGCCTTTGATGCGATTAAACAATACGGCGACGGAGACGCCGCTGCAAACATCGAAGCCGGCCTATCCAGCGTCATGGCTGAGTATAAAAATTTGTTAAAAAAATTCGAGAATTACATCTCGCCGCACAGGCGCATCGCATACATTCAAGAGCCGAGTCGCACTGTAATATTAGAGACAACATTCCCCATGAAAAAAGGCGGATTTACGGATTTGTTTATTTTCAGAAAAAATCGGAACGGCGATCCCGTGTAGCGGGGTAAACAC
>JAJXYP010000086.1 GCA_021780545.1 bacterium | reverse complement strand
CATATACTGCGACGTGTAGCCGCGGTCGAACTGCATTCCCTCGACGATTTCGTAGGAGTTGCCGATGGTGTTTGAATCCTCGCCCGCGACGACGCCCTCCTTGCCGATTTTTTCCATTACCGTCGCGATAAGTCCGCCGATTTCGGCGTCCTTTGCCGACAGCGTCGCAACTTCCTTGATTTTCCGGTTGTCGTTGATCAATTCCCGCTGGCTTTCGAGACCCTTCACCACTTCCGCCCCGGCTTTTTTGAGCTCTTCCGCAAGTTGAATAACATTGAATCCTTTTTCCCGGATCACTTTTTCACCCTCGTCAATCATGGCCGAAGCGAGAACCGTCGCCGTCGTTGTTCCGTCGCCCGCCACATCGTTCGTTTTTTCGGCTGCCTGCTTGATGAATTCCGCGCCTAGATTTTCCCACTTGTCCTCAAGCTCGATTTCTTTTGCCACCGTAACGCCGTCAAACGTCACTTGCGGCGCGCCGTAACCTTTTTCAATCACGACGGCGCGGCCCCGCGGGCCGAGCGTCATCGTGACCGCCTGCGCCAACTTGTCAATTCCCTTCTTGATTGCTTCCCGCGCGTCTTCGCTGAATTTGATCTGTTTTGCCATGGTAGTTATTGAAGAATTGCCAGAATATCGTCTTCGTCGCCGACCAAATACGACTTGCCTTCGATTTCTATTTCATCGGGTCCGTATTTTTTAAAAAGCACCGTATCGCCCACCTTGACCGACATTGGCTGAACTGCGCCGGATTCGTTAGGCTTCCCCGGACCGACCGCTATCACCTTGCCGCGAATCGGCTTTTCTTTTTCCGCCGTTTCGGGCAGCACGATGCCGCTCTTCGTCGTCTTTGCTTCCTCGACTGCTTCAAGAAACACGTGATTCGATAATGGTTTGAATTCCATATCTTCGTTAAACAAATTTAAATTATTTTATATTGGCAATCACGACCTTTGAGTGCCAATCAGAATTCTAGCCGTCTTTTCCCGGCCGTCAATATTGACAAATCGCCAACGAGATGATTTTCAATGATGGGGGCCTGTTTTTGCGCCCGTTTTACGATTTTTTAAAATGATCGTAAATGTTAAGCGTCGCCTTGATAGCATCGCCTACGGAAATATTGTTCTGCTCATAAAGGACGTCAGTGACATCACCCGCCGCCCAGATGCCGGGGCACGATGTCTGCTGGGTTTTTCCGTCAACGATAATGTGGCCGTAATCGTTGATTTTTACGAGATCTTTCACGAATTCCGCGTTTGGAATAAGGCCGATTTCGACGAACACGCCTTCGAGCGGGAGCTCCTTGGTTTCATCCGTTTTTGCGTTCCGGTAAACGACACCGGTGACGAATTTATCGCCGCGGACTTCCTGTATTAAACTGTTCCAAAGGATGACCACTTTCGCGTCCGGTCCTTGCGCGTGGGACCTCACTTTTTCCTGCGTCAGCGGATCGCCCCGAAGAACCTCGGAGCGCACCATAAGATAAATTTTCGAAGCATAGGTAACGAGATCAAGCACGCCTTCAAGCGCCGAATTGCCACCGCCGGCAACGACGACCGTTTTGCCGCCGAAAAGCGGCGCATCGCACGTCGTGCAATACACCACGCCCTTTCCGTCGAATTCCCGCTCTCCGGGAACGCCGAGTTTTCGCCTCCGGCTGCCGCTCACGACGAGCAAGTAGCGCGTTTCGATCTGTCTGCCGGCGTTTGTTGCGACAGCAAATCCGCCGTCTCTTTTCGAAACGGACGTTACCAGCTCCCCTTCCACGATTTCAATGCCGGGTTGCGCCCGCAAATGCTCCTCGAGCGATTTGGCGAGGTCGAGCCCCGTGATCGATTTCGTCCCGATCCAGTTCTGGATATCATTCGAAACAAGCGACTGGCCGCCGAATGAATCGGTGACGAGCAGCGTCTTCATTTTTTTCCGAGCCGCATAAACGCCCGCGGCGACGCCGCCGGGTCCGCCGCCAATAATGACGAGGTCGTACATAGGATGATGAATTGATTGATTTAAACCTTTAAACCAAGCGCTGTTTCAAGGTTTTTCTGATCGAAACCGATGATGATAGCGCCGTCAACGTCGATGACGGGCACGCCGAGCTGTTCTGATTTTTGAACCATTTCCGCGCGCGCCCGCTGATCGGTCGCGACATCCCGTTCTTCGTAGGAAATGCTGTGACGACCAAAAAACTCCTTTGTTTTTTTGCAATAAACGCAAGCCGGCGTGGTATAGATGATGACGTGATGCGCGTTACCCATGACCGTTATACCTCGTTATTTCCTTCTCTGCTCCGCAACAACCCCGACCTTTTCCGGAAAAAGCGCCGGAACGCTCAACAGCACGAGCACCAGTCCGAAAATAATATTGCTCCACTTTGCGAGCGAAATTTCCGCGAAACCGAGGATCCACGGCGATAGCATGATCCAAAATCCGACCGCGAATTGAAACCAGTATCGCACCTCGTGATTGTTCATAAAGCCATTATATCACGAGTGCGGTATACTTACCATATGGAAATAAAAAATAAAGCCATCATTGTTACCGGGGCGTCTCAGGGCATCGGTCTCGCGGCCGCCCGCCTCCTTTCGCGCGAAGGAGCAAAAATCGTTGTTTCGGCTCGATCGACGGAAGCGCTCAAGCAACTGGAGAAGGAGCTGCCGGAATCGCTGGCGGTACCGGCCGACATGCGGAACGCCGCGGACATTGAAGCGCTCGTCCGCCAGACCCTTGAACGGTTCGGCCGTATCGATATCCTTGTAAACAACGCCGGCCAGGGCATGTACGGTCCGGTCGAACAAGTCGACATCGATCAGTACCGGTCAATCATGGAATTGAACGTCTACGGCCCGTTGCGGGCCATGCAGGCCGTCATTCCGGTCATGCGCCATCAGGGTGGCGGCATGATCGTAAACGTAAGCTCCCGCGTCTCAAAAAACTATTTCCCCGGGCTCGCGGCTTATGCTTCGACGAAATACGCCCTGAACGCGCTCTCGCTCACGGCGCGGGCGGAGCTCGCTCATGACGGCATCGTGATATCGGTTCTCCACCCAAAAATGACCGCGACCGATTTCATGAAAAACGCAACCGGAACCCGGCCAACGGCCGGCCCGAAGCCAAACACGAATCCGAGCGGCGCTCCGTCAATTGACATCCCCGAAGCGGTGGCGGAGAAACTCGCCGAACTGATACGTTCCGGGGTGCCCGAAGCCGAAATGTAAAAGCGTCCGCCACGCCCATGATGGATTTTCTCCACCGTCACTCGTATGTCGTCATCTGGATCCTGTCCCTCGTCATCATCGGATCGCTTGCCGTCGTCATCCTGCAGCTGAACCAGATCGGCCCGGCGGAATCACCCGCCGCGGCGGGCAACGCCGGCGGCGGATCGGCCGCTTCTCCGCAGAATACGGAGCCCGCGATTTCACTTTCGGTTCAGCTGGCAAAACGAGGCAACTCCTTCGTTGTTGTCTGGCACAATCTGCCCGATGGAACGGCGGCGCTCGACATCTATCGCGGAAAGACCGGCACCGATCGAAAAACATGGGAACTGTGGCGCCAGGTGATCGTGGCGCCGGGAAGCCGCTCGAACGGGAGCGCTTCGTTCAACATCGGAACCACCACCGAAGCGGGTTATTCATTCTATGCCGCCGCGCTCGGCGCGAACGGCGCGCCGGTGGCAAACGGAACTTCCGGCCAGGGTGCGGGAACGAACCCGCCCGGCCCGACCGTCCTCTGGACATCCGATTCGACGACGGCGCCGGTTACCTCGCCGACGGCGACAAACACGTCTTTCGCACCGGCGCCATCATCGACCGCCGCTGCTTCAACGACGACAACCACAACCAGCACCTCAACGACGATTTCGTCGCAGCAAACCGCGTCTTCATCAACCACGGTGGCGCCTGCAACATCAACCAGCACGACCTCGACCGCTCAATCGTCTCCAACCGGCATTCCCTACTATAACCCCCGGATTCAAATCACCGCCTACGGCACGCCGCCGGGGACCTTCACGGTAACGCGGCTCAATCAGAGCATTCAAATCAGCTGGCAGAACATTCCAACCGGCGTCGACACAATCACCGTCTCGCGCGCGAGCTCGACTGCCGGACCCTGGAGCGAGATTTTAATCGAACACAATCCGGGCACGAGCGGCTCCTACACGCTCGGCCTCATCGACAGCGCCGTGAACGAAGCGAACTATTACGAGATGACGGCGCTCGAAAACTCAACTACCGTCGCGACCTACGGTCCGGATTATCTGCCCGCGAATTGACTGCTTTTAGCGCGTCAACGTGATGACCGTCTGCAGCTCGGCATTCGGCGCGGCGAGCGTTATGCTTCCCGAGGAATTCTGCATGATGGTATATCCCGTGTCGTAATCCGTCGGCGAACGATAGTATGAACTTGAAGCCGCCGGATCGACCGGCATAGCCGGCAGATAATTCGGCACCAGGCACGGCGCGATGTTATACCCCCCGGAAGCGCTTGACATATCCGTGGGCGCCGCCGGGAGCGCTCCGGATGAGCAGGAAAACGTTTCACTCCCCTGGTCGGCAATGTTCTGCCGGATCGCGATCATGATGGTTTCAAGGTTGAGCGATCGCGCATTATTGCGCGATGCCGCCAACTGGCCACCGGGATTGGCAACCATAAAATATACGCCCGTCAGCAGAACGATGAGAGTGATGGCGACCAAAATCTCAATAAGGGTTAGGCCGCGGCGCACCTCGAAGTGGCTCATGATACTATTGTACCTCCTGCCAGGAGATCAGCGAATAACTGTTTGTCGTGAGCGGAAAACTCGGCGGCGGAGAATAGAGCAGGTTCGGGTCGTAATTGTACGTTCGATACTGATAGCCACTGTTGCCGTAAAACACGCCGGATTGCAGATTGCTGGCGATAATACCGTAGGTCGTGAGCTGGTTGCGTAGATACGTCGAACCGCAATATGAGTTGTAATAGTAACGCTGCACCGCGCCGTTCTGGGCGATAAGAGCCGCATCGACCGTAAGATTGTTATCGCTCTGCAGGCCATAGATGATGTTGTTCTGAGAGATGAGCGCAATAGTGTCAGAACCGTTGAAATTCGTGTATTGCAGGCTGTTATTCACAATGATGCTCGAATAGGTCGATGCGCTCACCGGAAAACGTCCGGATGCAATGGTGACGCGAACGCCGTTAATTTGTCCCCGTACCCAGAGATTATCCTCGAAAAACATATTGCCGTCCTGCGGAATCGTGCCGGTTGCAATCAGGGACTCCGATTTGATGCTCCATGTACCCCAACCTACCTGGTTTTGGGAGTTCGAGCAGTTGCGGGAAGGCGGCGGCTCGAGCGCGGTCACGGCGTAGAGCGAATAACCGGTTCCGGAAAGCGCGAGATCATAGCCCGACGCCCCGCTTGCGCCAAAATATGTGCCGCTCGCCTGTGCGGCGCTTTTAATAGAGGCGAGATCAGTCGTAATTCCGGCAAAATCGATGCGTGGAACGCCGATCGCGCGTCCGGCAAGAAAAATATTAGACGTCGACGTCGACAGAGGGGTCGGCGGCTGAGGGTCGGCGGGGGGGCCGTCCGTATAGACGGCCCACTCGGTTTGACCGCCGTCGACGTACGTCGTGAGCGCGCTCTGGACCAGGTTATGCGCCACGCCGTCGAAGTGGACGCCGGCGTTCGAATAAATCTGGCCGTATACCTGCGCCGTCGACCCGAAATTGACGTCGCTGTTCAACACCCAGGCATACTGCGCAAAAGACGGAATACCAAGTTTCACCTCCACCGTTTTCTGCACCGAACCGTCAGCCAGGACCGTGCCGGCGCTTGTAATTCCAACTATAGTCGAACCAGCCGGCGGCGCCTGAATCGTCAACGTAAAAGCACCAATCTGGATGCCGGATTTATTATAATATGGATGAACGTAGGGGCCCGGCTTGCCGGTGCCATCAGTGAAATCGGTTGGCGCATAGGCCAAATGCCATTCATAATACTGGATCCCCGCTTCAGCGATCTCGAGAGCCTGCTCGTTGTTCTGCGCCCGTACCGAAAGCTCCAGAAACGAAGCCGCAAGAGACGTGAAGCCCGCGACAAGCGTCACGACTATCGCGGCCAAAAAAAGCAGCTCGACTGCGAACTGTCCGTTCCGCGAACGCCGCAACCACCGTCCGATTCGCTGTTTTTCCATATCAATAATTCAAGTTAACGTTTCGGATGCCGACTACGGTCGAAAAGAAAATCGTGCTCGTGGGCTGGCCGGGGCTGCTGGCAACCGTATCGAAAGTAATGCCCACCAACCGGACGGCGGAAACGATCACGGGAGTCGGGAGCGACGGCCCGGAGCCGGTATAACTATCATCATAATACGAAAAGATCGGCGTCGAAGAAACAGGGATAACGTTGTCGACCATATCGTTCACCGTTTCGCTCGATGTTGGATAGGTTGCCGGCGACCCGACGGGGGCGATGACACCGCGCCATAGAGTCGACGAGGCATAGAAATACTGGATGCGGTCTGGCGCGCCGTCGTGATTTATATCGGCAAAAAACACAAACGTGCCGGTGGCGGCCGTTTCGATCGGGTAAGCACCAGCCGCGGACGGCTCGGCGGAGCGAATTTCAGAATTTATAATCTGGAGCGTCTGCGATACATCAGACCGGGCCCGAAGATTTAAGGCAATAAGACCGTTCAAGTCGCTTGCGTTATTGCTGAAATTGCTCACCACAACGACAAAGATCGCAGCAATGAAAAGCACAACCATCACCTCAATGAGAGAGAATGCGGCGCGATGGCGGCGGAAGGATGTGCGGGGTTGATTCATGGCGTCAGGGTGAAAGCGTAATCGTCGACGACTGGAATCCCGGTCCGACGGAAACCGTGGTGGAATTTTCCGCGTATCCGGGAGCGGACGCGGCAAGGGTATAGGTCCCCTGCGGGAGGCTGGCAAAGAGCACCTGCGACGGCGGTACGCAATTCGCTGTGAAATCCAACGATGCGAAAGCGAGCGACGGCGTCACTTTTGAATCCTGGGTGCTCATAAACACCTCATAGCGGAAATAGCGATCGCCATTCAGGGATGCCGGCACAGCGCCGGGCGTCGTGAAATACGTTCCGGCGGTGCCATCGGGTCCGACAAAATTCCAGGTCGCATTGTCATTATTGGCGGCCACCTGAAACGACACCGACGTGTTGGCCGGCTCCGAAGATGACGCCGGACTCCACGAAAATACATTGAATGTCGAGCTGGCGCCGCCCACATCGATCGTATTACTCTCAAGCCAGGAAACTGTTCCCGTCGCATAAGTTCCTGATGCATTCGGGAGAAGCGTCAGTTCACCTGGCGATGCGGCATTGATCCCGCCGCTCTGCGCGGCATAGGAACCGCCAGACGACCAATCCGATTGAGAATAGACCGCATGGTCCGTGGTGAGGGTCTCGGAAAAACCGCCGCTGCTCAGCGTAACGCCTGCCTGCGGAATCCCCGCCTTGGTCCCCGCATCCGCAACGCCGACAAGGAGCGACGGATCGGCGGCAGGCGTCAAAATAAACTGAAACTGCTGCGACGAACTGGGGTTTACCGTTATCGGATCGGCCGGCATGATACCCGCGATATCCTTTGAGGAGTCGTTGAGCGCCAACGTATAGGTATCCCATGCAAGATTGGGAAAATCGTACGTTCCGCTCGCGTTCGTCGCCGTTGTCGTTGAAAAAGCCAAAACATTCGGGTTAGTACCGATGAGCGCCGTGCCGGTAATTGAAAACGGCTCATTGCCGTACGGCTGACACCGGTTGTCGGTCGTATCAATCGCAAGCGAGCTCAACCGATCAATCGAAAGAGTCACTGCGCTCACCGTTCCCGACGTGACCGTCAGATTCGGTTCGACCGGATTCGGATTGCCGACCGCCCCCAACGGGTATGTCTGCGCCGAGGAGTATCCCTGCTTCGAGACCAGGACCTGATACCCCTGCGTGCTCGTCGGAACGCCAATCAACTCCAGAACACCGCTTGCGTTCGTCGTATCAATCACATCGATGCTCGGCGTCACGGAAGCATTCACGACTTCAACCGTCGCATTCGGAACACCGGCGCCGTTCGCGTCGATCGCGTTTACGAATATGGATCCTAAATTCGTGCCGGCGGCCAGCTGGCGGGATGCAACGGTTGTCGTAATCTCTACCGACCCGAAATTCGAACACAACGCACAAGTCGCCGTAATATCGACCAGCTTATAATCCGCCACCGGGCTCGACGACGGCGACGAATCAAATGGATCATCGATATTCAGCACTGTTGTCTGCAGATTGAACGCATAATTGCCGTATGTTACGGTCTGCGTCTGCGGTATGACACCCGCCGGGACGCCGCCGACCGTCCCGACGCTG
>JAJXYP010000045.1 GCA_021780545.1 bacterium | reverse complement strand
GATCGCCGTCTGACGGGACTTATTATACTCGATATTCAAATTCCCGGAAAGCTCGCTTGCGTTGTCCGACGCGTTCTTCATAGCCACGCGGCGGGCCGAATGCTCCGAGGCGTTCGCCTCGAGGATGTTGTGATACACGCGGATTCGCAGAAGGTCGCGGGCCAGGGGCGCAAGCACCGCAGCCGGCGAAGGTTCGATGCGGTATTCCGCGCGCCCATCCTCATCGAACGATTCAAGGTCGATGTATTCCGAAAAACGGCCCGCTGTCGGCACGAGCAGTTCAATGCTCTCGCGAACCTTCTCTGCGCTCACCGGCAGCAGCTGCCGCACAAAAACATCCTGCCGGAGCGCCGTGATAAAATGGGTCGAAAACGAGACGACTTCGTCGAAGTCGCCGTGAAGGTAACCGTCAATCAGGGCATCGCTGATCGGATTCACCTCGTCCATCCGGGTAAAATCACCGACGCGGGTGAAAGATCGCGCCACGGCAAGGCCGCGATGCTCGAGATAGCTTTTCGCTTTCTGCCCCACCGCAAAAAAGACGGCCTGTGGCGGCCGAATATCCAGCCGGTTTTCCCGCGCATACTGTTCGAATTTGCGGAACACGGCGCCGTTAAACGATCCGGCAAGTCCCTTGTCGGACGTGACAATCATAAAAGCCGTGCGTCCGGTGCGTTCTTCCGCGGTCCGGCCGCGGAGTAACGCGGGCATCGGAACATCCTTCAGGCCGGCGATAATGCCCAAAATCTCGAGCGTGGCGTAGGCATACGGGCGCGATCCAAGCGCCAACTCCTGCGATCGGCGCATCTTCGTCGCCGCCACCAGTTCCATCGCCTTCGTGATCTGGCCGATATTCTGGACGCTCCGCATGCGCCGCTTGAGATTCTGCGTGGATTCCATAAGCGCTTCGCGGCGTTACGCCGCCAAAAACCGCCCGATCGCCTCTTTGAGTTTCGCCTCCGTTTCCGGGGATAATTCGCCCGTCTCGCGGATCGGTTTCAGGATATCGTCTTCGTGAAGCGTTTCAAAGTATTCCAGGAAACGCTTTTCGGTTTTCCGGATATCTTCGACCGCCACCGTTTCAAAATAATTGTTGAGCACCGCGTAAAAGAGGCACACCTGCTTTTCAAGCGCGACCGGAGCAAGATCGTCCTGCTTCAGAATTTCATTGATTTTCTGGCCGGCGAGAATCTTCTTGCGGGTCGCCTCGTCGACGTCCGTCGCGAACTGGGCGAATGCCTGCAATTCCCGGAATTGGGCATGGGCCAGCTTGAGCTTGCCGGCCACTTTCTTCATCGCCTTCGTCTGGGCATCGGACCCGACGCGTGATACCGAAATGCCGACATTGAGCGCCGGCCGCTGGCCTTGGTTGAAGAGGTCGGTTTCAAGGAAAATCTGGCCGTCGGTGATCGAGATGATATTCGTCGGAATATACGCGGTCACATCGCCGAGCTGGGTCTCCACAATCGGAAGCGCCGTAAGCGAACCGCCGCCCTTTTCTTTTGAAAGCTTGGCGGCTCGTTCAAGGAGGCGAGAATGAAGATAAAAAACGTCGCCCGGATACGCCTCGCGGCCCGGCGGACGCCGGAGCAACAGCGAAATTTGGCGGTATGCCCACGCATGCTTCGACAGATCGTCATAAACGATAAGCGCATCCATTCCCTTGTCGCGGAAATATTCTCCGATGGCGCAGCCCGCATAGGGTGCGAGATACCACATCGCGGCCGGGGAAGAAGCCGATGCCGAAACGATGATTGAATAAGAGAGGGCGCCGAACTGCTTCAGTGTTTCCGCAATACGCACGATTTTCGACTCCTTCTGCCCGATCGCAACGTAAATGCAAACCGGTTTCCGGCGGCCGGCGTCGTTCAGCTGGTTTAAAATCGCATCGAGCGCAATCGCCGTCTTGCCGGTACTGCGATCGCCGATGATGAGTTCGCGCTGGCCGCGGCCGATCGGTATCATGGCGTCAATCGCCTTAATGCCGGTGTGGAGCGGCGTATTCACTTTTTCTCGGTCAAGCACCGACGGAGCCCGCGCCTCAAGCGGATTCCTCGCCGGAGCGCTTCCTTTTTTGAAAATATCGCCCAAGCCATCTTGCGGCGCGCCAAGCGGATCGACGACGCGGCCGATGAGTTCGTCGCCCACCTCAATCGAGAGAATTTCGCCGGTGCGCCGAACCGTATTCCCCGCCTCGATCGCAAGAAAATCGCCGAGCACCAGGGCGCCGATCGAATCTTCCTCGAGGCTCAATGCGAGCGCCGAACGCTCGCCGTGCGCGGTTTCGACGACGACGATCTCCTGGCTCACGGCGTTCCGCAGGCCGAGGATTTTAATGATGCCGTCTCCCACTTCAATCACGCGGCCGACTTCCTGCCACTCCGGATTTTCGCGATACCCTTCAATTTCCCGTTTTAATTTTTCGATAACTTCGTAGCTCATTAGTGGTTGTGCCCGCTTACCATTTTAAAAGACTGTCTAGTTTCGCTTTCAGCGTTCCGTCGAACTGCCGCTCGTCGTTCACGATGATCCTGACGCCCGCGATGAGATCCGGATCGATCTCATACCGCACAACATCGTCGGGATCAAGCATCCCGCCGAGCGCCTTCCGCTGCGCCGGCGCGAGCGGCCGGGCGGAGGCAATAGACACCTCGCGGAACCCTCCCTTGCCGCGCGACAGCCGCGCTGCCTCGTTCAGGATATTCTTCAGCTTGCTTTCGTCATTGCTCCGCCGGACCAGCGCGAGAAACCTCCGGGCGATAGCTTCGCGGTCCGCCTTCGGATCGGCGAGGGCCGCGTCAAGCGCTTTGGCATAATCGCGGATCGAATATTTCATGCCGTCTGTTTTGCCTCTTCGACCGCTTTCGCAATCAGGGCATTATCGATTGTTTCCGGCGCAAGGTCGACCGTTTTTGCAATGGCGCGCCGCACAAACGATGCCGCCTCTTTTTCGAGCGCGCGCCGCGACTCCTCTTCTCGCGCGCGGAGCAACGCTTCGGTGTTTTTAAGCGCCGCCTCCTCCTTCTGCCGCGCTTCTGCCAAAAGCCGGGCTTCGAGCGTCTTTCCGTCGGCCTCCGCTTTTTTAATCACGCCGAGCGCCTCGTGTTCCGCCGCTTTTATTTTTTCCTTACCGATCTCCTCGATCTCAAGCAGCCGCCGATCGGCTTCATCCGCTTTCATCACGCCGTCCTCAATGCGCTGCCCCCGCTCGCGCATCAGTTTGAGAAGCGGCTGATACACGTAGAGGAGTAAAACGACGAGCAGCACGAAAAAGTTCACCGCCTGCGCAATGAGAAGCCGCCAATCGATGCCGAGTTGTGAGAGTAATTGCTGCACGGTAAGAAGCGGATTAAGAAACGGATTACGGAACGAACTTGATGATCAGCGCCACGACGAGCGCGTAAATGGCGACTGCCTCCGCGAACACGATGGCCAAGAGCGCCATGGTCTGCACCCGGGCCGCCGCTTCAGGGTTGCGCCCGATGGCATCGGCCGCTTTCGAGCCGATCCATCCGATCGCGAACGCCGGACCGATCGAACCGACCGCCATGACAGCTGCCGTTGCGAGCAACCGGATTGAATTGATGTCCATGATGAAATGTTTGAATTATGATGTCCGACCTTTCACGATAGTATTTCCGCGCCGCCGCGTCCGGCTCTTCCTCTGCCTCATTCGCCTCATTTCTCTCATTCACCGTGCCCCGCAAGCGCCATGCCGACGAATACCGTGGTCAGCATGGCAAAAATGAGGGCCTGGATGAATCCGACGAATATTTCAAGGAAAATGAACGGCAACGGTATCACGTACGGTACCAAAAAGGCCATGATGGCCAGGAGCACTTCGCCCGCGAACACATTGCCGAAAAGACGGAACGACAACGAGATAATTTTAGCAAACTCGGAAACAATTTCAAGGATGCCGACGAAAAATTCGATGGGACCATGAAAATTGAAAAACGTCGAGAGGCGGTGCCGGACGCCGAGCGCCGCGGCGCTTGCGATGTTCACGAACGTGATGGCGATGAGCGCGAGCGCCAGGGTGAAGTTGAGGTCGCTCGCCGGCGAACGGAGCAGCGGCACTGACGACGCCCCGGAACCGACGACGAACGACCCGACGCCCGGTAAAAGGCCCAGCCAGTTCGAGAACAGGATAAAGATGAAAACCGTGAAAACGAGCGGGAAATACTGCTCCGACCGGCGGCGGTCGTTCAGGACGGAATCCATGATACCGAGCGACCCTTCAACGACCATCTCGGCGACATTCTGGCCGGGACCAGGAATAGTCGTGAGTCGGCGGCGTAAAATAAAGCCGATCACGATCAGGACGCACAGGACGAGAAACGACATAAAGAGGGCATTCGTCACCGGGAACGAACCGATCGAAAAAATGGGCTCTGCGCGGAGAGATATGCTCAACATAACGCTGGTATCATATCACAGGAAAACAAAATGCCAAATCCGGACGGCCGTGGAAAACCGCCCGTGTTATAATCAAATTGGTCCTGCTCAGATCTCGAATCAAGCGATATCTTTTGGGAGGGCGAAGTGCTGCCGTCCGTGGACTGTCAGCTGAGCCCACCCACCTGGCTAAACGCCAGAGATCTTGCGGGATCGCCAAGAACCCCGCCTCCCGGCGGGATTTTTGGTACCCGTGGGGAAGTTGGTAAATTTCGGCTATGAATACTCTGTAATCGCCGTTTACCAACGTCTCATTGTGTATAAACATCGAAGCAGCATCGACAATCCGGATCAAAAAGCGTATTCTGGTGTTTATGACCCTGCAGACGAGACGGCGCATTTTTTACATTCTGGTGGTGGCATTTTTCATCATCGGCGCCGGCGTCGTCGGTTACGCGGAGGGGTGGCGGTTCGACTTTTCAAAATGGCGGCTCGAAAAAACCGGCGCTATCTACATTCGATCGTATCCAACGGACGCCTCGATTTTTCTCGACGGGAAGCCGGTCCAGAACCAATCCGGCTTGCTGAGCCCCGGAACGCTTATTTCCGATCTCCTGCCGCGCAACTATCAGATCGCGCTCAAAGCATCCGGCTATGATCCGTGGCGCGAGAACGCGCCGGTCGAACCGTCCCTCGTCGTCCAGCTCAAATCCGCCGTTCTGGTGCCCGCAAGCGGCACGGTCGTCGCTTCCGCAACCATCTCTCTCGGCGCATCAGGCGCCGCCGGCGGCGAAGAAGCAACTTTTGCATCACCGAAGCAGTTTGCCACGCTCGTCGGTAAAATCGAGGCTCCCACCGCCACCGATCCATACGATCCCTTCATCACCGCAAAATTCTCCCCCACCCAGGGCGCCATCATGATCTATGACAAATCGCAGGCAACGACGACCGAAAGCATTCCGGTCCCCGGCAACAACCGGACCGTCTCCTGGATCAATCCATCGACCGTCGGCGTCCTTCAGACGAACGGCGAACTGTATCTCTACGACGCCGGCTCCCGGCATCTCCAAAAAATCGCCGACGACGTTTCAAGTTTTTCGTCATCCGCGAACGGCACGATGATTGCGGCAATCGAATGGAACAGCCTGGAAATTTTCACCCTCAACGATCCGAGCGGATACTACCGCTTCAACATCCCCCAACCATGGCTCATCCGGAATGCGCTCTGGTACCGCGATAACAGCCACCTGCTCCTCGAATATCCCAACCGTGTCGCCTTCCTCGACTTTGCGGACGAGAGCCTCGCCAACCTTACGACGGTCGCCTACGGAACGACGCCGTATTATGACGCAGCAGCGAACATGCTCTACCTCATCAATAAATCCGGTTCGGTGACGAGCTATCAATTTCCGCAATAACCGCCGGACACCGAGCGGGGCGATGCAGAAAACGTCCGGTCGTCAGATTTTTTTCCAATCATTGCAAGAAAAAGCGGGATTTCTTTGCGCGCGCGGTCTTCTGCGGCCGCCCGCGGACCCGGGCTGCTCTTGCGATTTGAGTTCCATTCTTCGAGCGCCGTCACCGCAAACCCCGCCCGGCGCAACGCCTTGACGTAATACTGGAGAGGCCGATGGAAAGAAACGGTCTGCTCCGCCGCGCGACGCCCTGCCGCCTTCACACCCGGATGCATCTCGATTTCGGCTTTCAGCTCGGAAAGGTACCGGTCCACCCGGCGGAACTGGATGCCGAGCTCCGCGTCCCAGCCCCACGCCGACTGCTTCGGCACGCGGAATGCAGGATGATTCATGACGATCGCGATTTCCCCCGCCGGTCCGAGCACCCGAGCGCATTCCGCGAAAACCTCCCCTACGTTTTCAATATTCTGGACGGCGAGAACTATCGATATTTTTTGCATGGATCCGTTTTTGAGAAACGGCAGCCGGTGGGCGCGGGCAACAAAAAACCGCAGCGCTGCGCGGGACGAAACAGCGGACGCACGCGCCGTCGACGGACCGCCGCCAGGCGAAATGGCATCCGTAGATTGCTCCTCCCGCCGCGCTGCATCAATAAGCTTCTGCGACGCGTCAACGCCCGTCACCCGGGCGCCGCGCGCGGCGAATTCACGGGCGAAAAAACCGGGGCCGCAGGCAAGATCGAGCACGGCGTCCCCCGGCTGGATATCCATCAACCGGACGAGGTTCGGCAGGATAAGATCCTTTTGATACGTACCTTCGCCCGCCAGCAAACCGGCGTACCACCCCGCCACTCGATTCCACGACGTATCGATCCGCTTCGCGCCGGCCGGTTTCGCTCTGGTCCGCTTCATAACAGTCCCTTTTTAATTTTCTCGCGGACCCGGGCAACAAACCCGTTGAAAAAATAGAGATTATGGAAGGTGAGCATCGCTCCGCCAGTGATTTCGCCGGCTCGGAACAGGTGCGCGACGTACTGCCGGCGATAACCCGAACAGACGAGACAATCGCAGGCTGCGTCGATCGGCCCCCTATCGCGCAGCATCACCGCCTTGGTGAAATCGGCCGCCTCCCAGCCGCCGCGTTTTTTCGACGAAACGAACGCGATGCCGCGCCGGGCGTAGTGCGTCGGAACCGTGCAATCAAACGTGTCAACGCCCGCCTTCACGATCGTTTCAATGTCGTCCAGCTTGCCAATGCCGAGGAGATGCCGCGGCAAACGCGAATCCAACAGCGGCACGGTCCAGTTTAAAATCGTCCGGGTTCCGATGCGCGATGTGCCCAGGGCGTCACCCAAATCGCCGCCGATTCCGAAACCTGAAAAACCGCCGCCCCGCGCCAGACGGCTGATCGTCTTTGCACTCTCTTCCCGGAGATCTTTAAACACCGATCCCTGTATGATGCCGTAGAGCGCCTGATCGGTGCGTTTGGCTGCAATACACGCCTTCGCCCACCGATGCGTCCGGTCAAGCGCGGCGCGCATATAGCCGCGCATCACCCGTGGCGGCGTACATTCGTCGAAGGCAAACATGATATCGGCGCCAATCCGCTCCTGGATCGCGATCGACTCCCGGGGACCGAGAAAAATCTCTCCGCCGTCGAGCGGCGATCTGAACCGGACGCCGTCCTCACCGATTTTGACGCTCTGCGGTTGCGCGCCCTCGGTCACCGCGCGCTCGAGGCGGTTCGGAAACGACGCCGAAGCAACCTTCCCGACGCCGAGATCCCGTCCGAATCCCAGGCTAAAAACCTGAAAACCGCCGGAGTCGGTCATCGTGGGCCGCGGCCACTGCATGAAAGCGTTGATGCCGCTGGCTGCGGCAACCGTTTCTTCGCCGCCCCGCGCGAGCGGGCGCCCGGCATGGGGCTGGGCGGGCGCTAAATGCAGATGGTAGGTGTTCGAAATAAGCATCTGCGTCCCGGTAGCGAGCACCTCGTCGCTCCGAAGCGCTTTTACGGTCGCATTGGTTGCCACCGGCACGATAGCCGGAGTCATCACCTCGCCGTGCGGCGTCTTCAGAATTCCGAGCCGGGCCCGGCTGCGCCGCGATCGCTTGAGTACGGTAAATTCAATCATGGAATTGCTGTTCCCGTCATGGTACCATGCCCCCGCCCCGTACGGGAATACAAGAGCGAGAACGGCGCTTGACACTGCCCGCGACCAGGATTAGAGTTCAATACATATTGAACTATTATTCCTCCTCTAAAAGCGCCTCATGAAAAATCTCTGGCTCTTCCATGAAAAACGCATCGCCATCCTCCGCGAACTGGCGCGTTGCGATCGGACGCGCGGCTGCGATATCAAAGATTGCCTGCGGATGAAAAAAGCCCTGCTTTCCTACCATCTCGGCATCCTCCGCGACCGCGGCATCGTGGCGGAGCGCCGCGATGGACGGGAGAAATATTACGGCATCCGCCCGCAGCGGCGCCGTCTCGTGAACGAAATTCTCCGCGTCGTCGGATAAATCGACCCCATAAAACATCCATCATATATCATAACCACCATGACCATCACCTATCTCCGGAAATCAACGCGATCGGTCGCGGATACCGCAAAACAGCTGACTGAAGGACTTACCCGGGAAGGCGCGGCGGTCGCCGGAACGAAGCCGGTGCTTGGCGGCAAGGGCATCGTCATCCACTTCTCGAAAATCGCCTGGATCGATCCGATCCTTGCGGAGGACCCCGCGGTCGCCGGCCTGATCCCCGGCGCGGCATACGTCTATGAAAAAGACGGCGCGGTTTTTGCGGGCGTCCTGAACCCCCAGCTCATCGCCGGCAGCCCGAAACTGGACCGGGGCGAAAGCGCCG
>JAJXYP010000015.1 GCA_021780545.1 bacterium | reverse complement strand
AATTTGCGCATAAAATCATTGTAGCATATACTTTTTCAGAACCCTTTTCGAGGCGCGACAGGGGCCCATAGTAAAGTGGTATTACGCCGCATTCGCATTGCGGAGGCGGGAGTCCGATTCTCCCTGGGTCCACTGACAGACGATAAATCGAACACAGGATACTTCTTGAGTTTTTTGCACAAGAGATAATCCAGTGGTTCATTGAGCGTCGCAGGAGCGCGTCAAGTTTGTCTGGCGCCAAAGTGTGGACAAAACCACAAATATAGCCCTTGAAAACAGTTGTTTTATAGGGCTTGGGGAGGGCTTGACAAATGATTTCTATAGATGTATAATTAGCATAGCTAAATCCTGAACCCGTATGGGCAGGTCTCCGCAAGGAGATTGAAAAGAAATGAGATGCCGTATGGCTTCTCAAACCGATGTTCGTTCGTTCAGTATCGTCAACGGCCCCAGTAAGTTTGACTTCATGGTGTCGCTCTTCGAGGGCAACCACCGGCCTCGCCGCACTGTCAATTTCAGGCTGGCAGGCTTCACGGAAGAAGTGCCGGTTGCAATCACTGCCGTTCAGCAGGAAGACGGTTCCGGCGAAAGCTGGAACTGGGAAGGAAACCTTCACCTCTCAACAGCAAAAAGCTATCAAGTGAAGGGCTACTTCGGCACCAAGGGTCGCTGTGGACACTTCCACTTCATCGTCCCGTTCTACAATAGCTGGGACGTGGATAAGCAGGCTTACGTGAAAGTTTTTAGTGACACCGAGACGCAGGACCTCGACACTCTCATCGCTGAGATGAAGCGTTAGAACGAACGGATGCGAGGGATTCAATGAATCCCTCGCCTTCCACTAAAGCATTTTCCAATGAGAATTTTTTAGTGGGAGAAATCCTACATCCGCAAGGATGAATGTAAATTGAAAACTGAAAATGAGAGGAGGTTTCGATGCCAAGTCAAAAGTGGTTGAACACCGCCGCATTTTTAGCCCATCGCGCCATGTGTGGCGAGGATAGGCCGGTAATCGACGGCAAGCCCTATCCACCGTTTTGGTGGATGGAGAAGAAAATACGGATTTTTTGCGAGGAAGGTATTTCATCGCAGACGATCCGCATCGTGCAACAGGCAATCAACCAGCGTTTTTCTGAAGTCGGCCATGAACCATTTGATTTTGAGATTTGGGGAGTGCATCAATCTGCGCAAGAACAGATCAAGGCATCAATGGTGAACGGCCAACTTGATGAAAATAAACTTTTTCGCATCTGTGCGAGCGAACCGTGGCGGGATAAAGCGAAAGGCGGCATCCAGCACGGCGACATCTTTATAACCCGTCGGCAATTTCTTAACGACACCGTGTCGTGGGGCGCAGCCGATTTTAAATTCGGGGTGATGATACTTGCTCTTCACGGCAGTCGTCAAACGAGCACCGATTTTCTGCGGCGTGTCGTCCTGCATGAAGCAACCCATCTCGTAGGATACGGGTATCATTGCGACCAATGGAAAGAGGTCGAAGGATATCTGTACGATTCGAATTGCAGTATGCACTACTCATGCCACGGTGAACACTTGTGCGATAAGTGCAACGATTTCATTGGGGCGTGGTGGGAGCGAATTCTCAAAATCGCGTACGTATAAGATAACCGGAAAACTGGCTGCTGTACAAAAGGATTTGGCAATGGTGATATCTCCTCGGAAATTCGACATTTCTCATGTATCCTCAGGCGAAGAGGTGAACACGCAAACAAACAGCTCCAACAAGGGGCTCTTTCTTTTTTAATAACCGCAATTCATCCGGGCGGCAACAAAAAATCCGGTCTTGACCCGGATTTTTTGATTTAGCCCTTGCTTTCGATTTCAAGCGTTTCCGAAACGTACGCAATGTTTTCCTTTCGGGTTTTCACAAGGGGCTGAGCAAACAGCCAAAAGAGCATATAGTCGTGTTCAGGTTTGGAGAAAAAAGTGAGGTCTAGTGGGTCGAAAAACGCATCAGGGTAGTCGTTTCGAAACGACTACCCCAACGACTACCCTACAGGTCAGGAGTTTTGCTTGAAATGAGTCCGAACGTTATGATACAAACGCCACGATTAAAGCTCCTAATTGATCACGTTTTTCATATTCTCGTTAAAATAATCTCCGAACGAAATCCACTTGCGCAGGATTTCACCCCCGCCGTTATCCTTTGCGACAAAGATATCCTGCGTATCTTCTTTGACAATCATCACTCTCCAGCCATCTTCCGGCGGTTTGCCGGTTCGCGCCACCCTGATCCGCGAACCAACGGGCGGCGGCAGGTCGGAATGTTCGCCCCCCAGGATCTGCTGGCGCAATTCCCCGAGCTTCCGGTTCATTTCCTTCCTGTCGGTCGAAAATACCCGCACATAATTCTTACTCGTCCAATCCCAATGAGCAGCTTCGGTAATCGGAATCAGCTTCGTCATAGGATTGCCCGTCTCCCGATCTTTCCCTTCGGCGACGATGTATTTGGCGCCTACCCACTCCACCGTCCATGATTCTTGCGGTGATTCTGCCGACTCTCCGACCGATTGCCCGGCTTCCGTCCGGCGGCGAACGATTGTCTCTCCTCTTCGCGGCCAACCGGCAGCATAATTCAAATCCTGATATTCTTTGCGCGCTTGTTCCAATTCAGATGCGTATTCAGCGTTTTCGAACGCATCCAGTGCAAGTGGCGGCTTTTCCATATTCATATTTAAACATATCCATATCAAAAAGTAACAGAGGCAATAGAAAAACCCGATATAAAAAGAGGGGGCGATGCGTGCCCCCCTGTCGTTACGAATATATACGAATATATTTTAGGCGCCCACCTCCTTTCGTGGGTAACCGCGCCGCGCTCTATGGCGCGGAAAGAAAAAGATAAATCGCGACGATGCGATACGCCCGCATGGCCGCGAAAACTCAAGTCAGGGAGAACTATTTGAGATGATAGCAAACCTATAGCCGCCGTCAACAGAACAAACGCCACCGGCCCGTTCCATGCTATACTGACCCAATGAACGCACGGTCCCGGTTTTTGATCCTCGTTTTCATCGCATGTTCGGTCATGGTCGCCGGCCTCCAGTTTAACTTCTACCATCAGCTGGCCGGCCAGCTCGACGGAAACCGTCTCGCCACGGCTGTGGACTTCGCGTCGTTCTCCGGGACCCTCGCCTGGGTGAAATCGGCAGGATATCTCCTCCTCTTCGCGGCGATGGTGATCGAGGGACCGGTCGTTACCGCCGCGGCCGCCTTCGCCGCCGCGCTCGGCTTTTTTAACATCTACATCATCTTCGTCCTCTCGATCCTCGGCGACCTCGCCGGCGATTTCGCCTACTACGCCATCGGGTACTTCGGACGCGTCGCGTTCGTCGAGCGGTACGGACACCGCATCGGCCTCACCACGCAACGGCTCGAACGAATGGAGCATCTCATTAAAACGCATCCGAAAAAAACGCTTGCGGCAATCAAACTCGCCCCCATCCTTCCCGCGCCGGGACTCATGATGATCGGCGCCGTCAAAATGCCCTTCGGCCGGTATACCGCGATGACGATCCTCGTTACGCTGCCAAAATCCCTGCTGTTCATGCTGCTCGGTTTCTATTTCGGCCGCGCCTACGACCGAATCGCGGCATCGCTCCAGAGCGGAGCGTATTTCATCGTGGTCGGCCTGGCCCTCGTTCTCGCAGCCTTTTACGCGTATCAAAAACTGGCGGCCCGGCTTTCCGTCCGCCTCGAAACGATCTGAATCATCGCCCGCTTATCGCTCAAGCTTGAGGGATATGACCTTCGAACTACCGTCCTCATCGAGCGTCACGCCGTAGAGGATTTCGGCGGCCTCCATCGTGGCGCGGTTGTGCGTCACGACGACGAACTGGGTATGCTTCGAAAATTCCTTCAGCATGTCGCCGAAGCGGCGGGCGTTCCGTTCGTCAAGCGGCGCATCGATCTCGTCGAGGACAAGGAACGGCGGGGGGCTCACCGACACCATAGCGAAGAGCGCCGCGATGCCGACCAGGCTGCGCTCGCCGCCGGAGAGCGCATCCAGCGAGGTAACGCGCTTGCGGGCCAGCTTGATGTCGATGTCAACGCCGCCCTCCGGGGCATCGTCCGCAACGGATCCGTCTTCCCCGCCCGAAACCCCGCGATCCGGCGCGGCTTCCGCACCCGAATCGCCATCCGCAGCTCCCGCAGCGGCAGCCGGCCGCGCTTTCGGCCGTTCGACGGTCAGGCGGGCGCTTCCCCCGCCAAACATAAGTCCGAAAAATTTGTTGAATTCCTCATTGATCCGGCGGAGCGACCCTTCGAATTCGGCATGAATTTTCTGCGCTAGATCCCGCATAAGAACCGTCAGATCAGCCACCGCCTTCTCGAGATCCTGGAGTTCGTTCGTAAGAAACGTATAACGCGTTTCCGTGTCGCTCGCCTCTTTCACGAGCGCCTGATCAACTTCGCCGATCGACGCCAATTCGCCACGCAGGCGGAACATGCGGCGCTCCACGTCCACAAGCTCCGCAGGAGCAGGCTGTCGCACCGGCTCGGCGGCTGCGCCGGCCGCAAAATCCTCCGAACGCCGACCGGCCTGCTCGATCTGACGCAAAACCTCTTCGCGACGCATTGCCAGCCGGTCTTTTTCAAGCATCTGCTCGCGATTCCGGCCTTCCCATGCCGCGACGCGCTCCTTCGCTTCCTGAACTGCCGCAACCGCCTGCTTGAACGAACGGTAAAAATCTTCCTGGTCCGATTCGAGCGAACGTTCCCGCTCGGCAAGCTGCCCAAGTTCCCGCTCGATATCTTTTAATCCGGCGTTCAATTTCTCAAGTTCAGCCGCAAGACCGGCGGGAACCATCGGCGCGCGATCGTCCGGCGCTTCAACCATATTCTCCCCCCTCCTCGTCGCTGTTTGTTTCGCGCCGCCTGATTTTCGCCCGCCCGCACGATCGTCAAGCAGGAAGGAAATTTCCTCGATGATATTTTCAACGACCGCGTGGAGTTCGCGCGGGTCTTCGTCGAGCGCCTCAAGGAGTTCCGTTTTGATTTTCCCGATAAATTCGGCCATCCTTTCAGCATCCCGTTCGGAATCACGATCGGACGCCCCACCGGGGAGACGGGCTGCCGTCTGTTTTCCGGCAAGCTCGATCTGCGCTTCGATGCGGCCGAGCGCCCTTGCAAGCTCCCCGCGCTTTTCAATCAATCCCCGCGCCCGTTCTTTGATCTCCGCCAATTCCCGCTTCTCGTCCGGCTGGCCCGATTCGATTTCCGTCTGCCGCGTTTCCGCAACGGCAAGCGCCCCGCGCAACGCCTCATACTGCTCCCGGCCGGATGCCGCGGACTCGTCGGCCGCCCGCATCCGACGGTCAAGCTCCGCAAGCTGAGAACCGAACCAGGCGTTTTCAAGCGTGCGCAACTCTTCCTCGAGCGAGCCGCGCCATTCCCATCGCGCCGTCTGCCGCTTGAGCGAACGGAGATGCGGGAGTATTTCCTCAATTAGCGCTCTCGTTTTTTCAAGATTGATCCGACTGTTTTTCAGACGGCGCTCGGCATCGGATTTCTTAATCTGATATTCGCGAAGTCCGAGGATTTCCTCGATCATTTCGCGCCGCTCAACCGGCGATGAACGGATGAAGAGGTCGCTGTCTCCCTGGCCGATGACGACCATGCCGCGGCTGCCAAGCCGCGCCTTCGCGAGAAAATCGACGAGATCGCGCAACAGCACCTCGGACTGGTTCAAAAAATATTTACTGTCCCCGCTCCGCGATACCTGCCGGGAAACCGTCACCTCTTCGAAATCAACCGGAAAAAATTTATTCTTGTTTTCGAAATGCAAACTGGCAGTCGCAATGCCGACGCGCGGACGCTTCGGCGTACCGGCAAAAATGAGATCCTCCACCTTGCTGCCCCGGAGATTTTTCGCATCACGTTCACCGAGCAGCCAGCGAATGGCATCGACGACATTCGATTTGCCGCTGCCATTCGGCCCCACGATTGCCACGATACCGGCCGGAAACTCGAGCGCAATCCGTCCCGCAAACGATTTGAAACCGTTCAGTTCGAGGCGTTTCAAAAAATGGGGCATGGGCGGTGCATCCTATCCCTCCTGATATTTGGCAAGCGCGTTTTTTGCCGCGGCAATCTCCGCCTCCTGTTTCGACGGCCCCTCGCCGGACGCAATCAGCTTCCCCTTGAAATATACGCCCATGCGGAACAGCCGGCGGTGGGCCGGGCCCGATTCCTCAAGCACGTCGTAGGTCGGCGTCAGCCGCAACTTTTCCTGTATGATTTCCTGCAGCTCGCTCTTGGCGTCCTTATAGCTTTTGGTCTTCAAAACATCGTCCAGATTCGCCATGACTTGCTTGCCGACAAAACGCCGCACGCTGTCAAGTCCCTGGTCGAGATACAACGCCCCAATCACTGCTTCGATGGCGTTCGCGAGGATCACCTCGCGCGCGCGGCCCGTGTCCTTTCGCTCGCCCCGCGACATGAGGATAAAATCCTGCAGGCCAATTCGCTCCGCCACCCGCGCGAGAATCTGGTAATTGACGAGCGCAGCCCGAAGCACCGTCAGCTGCCCTTCAGGCTGCTTCGGAAACCGCCGAAACAGCTCCTCGCTTACCACGAGCTCAAGCACCGCGTCTCCCAGGTATTCCAGCCGTTCGTTGTGCGGCAGGCGCCACTTCGGAAATTCATTGAGATACGAACGGTGCGTCAGCGCCTCCGTAAGAAGATCGGCATCCCTGAACGACGACCCCAGTTTTTTTTCAAGCCCCGAAACATCCATCGGCACCGTCATGATTCCTTCTGCGGCTCCTTTGCTGCGGCCCTGTTGTTTCCCGTATTCATTTCGCGGTACACGGTGCCAAGAACGCCGTTCACAAATCGGGCCGCATTCGGTCCGCCGTAATTTTTCGCAAGCTCGATCGCCTCGTTGATGGCCACTTTCGGCGGCACCTCTTCCGGATTGGCGAATAAAAGCTCGTAAAGCCCGATCCGGAGAATATTCCTGTCAATGATGGCGATTTTATCGAGCGGCCACTCGGGCGCCGCTTTCCTGATAATCTGATCGATTTCCAAAAAATGTTCGGCAACGCCCTGGAGAATTTTCCAGCCGAATTCCGGCTCGTCGACGCCGGGCGCAAATTCTGCCATATTTCGCTCCAAAATCTCGGTAATATCCTTCTTTTGACGGTAAAAATCCCACTCGTACAACGATTGCAAAACAACGGTCCTTATCAAATGTCGGGTTGCCATGGGGATCGCGCTAAAAACGGGGTGCGAAACCGGCCCGGATCACTTCTTTCCGCACTGCGGGCACACGCGATGCGGCAACTTCGGAGCGCCGCAATTCTTGCAGACCAGCAGACGCTCTTTTTTCATCGCGAGATGCGAGCGCCGCCGTCCGACCTTGCCCTTGGTGTGATGTTTGGTTGGTACGCCACCCATAGGTTACATGATAGGCGATTTTCCGAGAAACGTCAACCGGTGCATATCACAAGGACCCAGTTTGCGGATCGCGGCACGATGGAATATCGTCCCATAGCCTTTATGGATCTCGAAACCGTAACCGGGGAACCGCGCGGCGAGCGCAGTCATAAAACGATCGCGGCGCACCTTGGCGATAATAGAAGCCGCGGCAACGGCAGGAATATTCTCGTCGGCTTTCGGAAACGTTTTCGCCGAGGGAGAAATCGATTGCTGACGGCTGCGGGATGCCAGAAACAAACCCCCATCGAGATAAACCGGGATTTTCACTGTGGCGAGCGAGGCAACCATTCCGGCGGCGGCGCTTCGACGCCGGCGGCACCGGTCTATTCCCGCCGCCGCCGCAACCCGACGGTACGCATTTGCCGCTGCCAGATTCGCCGCCCGGGAAATATTCCATCGCTCGATCCTCCGCGGATTGACCCGCGCAACCGCGAAACATACGTCGCCCCGGGCGGCCAGAAAATCGTGCCACGCTTCCCGTTTCCGCGCACTCAGCCGTTTAGAATCTTTTAATGCGCCAAAAAGGTGTTCTCCTGAACGAATGGCCGCGGGCGGCGCGCAAACAGCCGCGACAAAAACCGGTCCGGCAAGCGCGCCGCGTCCAACCTCATCGATTCCGATTGCCACGCCCCTGGACAACATCCCACTACTTCATGTACTCCCACGTCATCGGATCAATATCGCCGTCCGCCTTGAAAAGCATAATGCCGCGCAGATGATACTGCTTCGCCAGGTTGATTTCCTGCAGAACCGACTGTGAATCAGGAAATGTCACAAAGAAAGTCGTCGTCGCGTTCGCCGGCGGCGGGACGTCAAAAACGGATGGCCTCGCCGACTGAACCGTCGAAACCAATATGGACGGCTCGGCGATGTACGTCGACGATGCATAAGTGAAGCTGAGCTCCCCGGCATTGTTTCGCGTCGGCTCGATGCCGAGCGAATCGGCCCGATCCATAGCCGTCATATAATCGAACGCCCGGACGCGCCGGTACACCGTCACCCCGTCAAGCCATGAAACTTCATACTCGTACCCATAGGTCGGCACGCCGAGCATAATCTTCCGGGGATTGATATACGGCAGCGTTTCCTTGAGTACCGACTCGACCCAGGCGGGATCTGTGACCGGGGCATAAAGATTGCCGTTGCCCTTCGTTGCATTGAGGGTAAGATCGAGCGTTCCCTGGTCGTAGGCCATGATCCGCACCTCGTCGCAATACCGATTAAGCAACGGATAATTTTCCGGGTATACGATATTCGCCGGCACGGTGGAATATATATCGGCGGGCGGCGTTCGCGCCTGGACCGTACACGTCAGTAATTTTTTGGCCGGATGGAGGCGAAGTGCCAGTCCTTCGATGAA